>NZ_JAUOQU010000026.1:0-76866 GCF_030547195.1 Shewanella sp. 6_MG-2023
TGAGTATCTGCCTATCCTTGACTCTCTATAGAGTACGTGTTGATAAGCAGTTACACAAAATTAGTTACAGTCTCATTTTGTCATTAGTGATATCACATCGGATATTTTATTAGTACCACTTCCTTTCTCTGTCAGGTTAAATGTTAAGTTAGCTGTGAGAAAGTCACACTCTAGACTATTTTTTATGCATTCTTTTATATCATCATGATTATAGCCTGGAGCAGGAAACCAAGTAGAAGCTTTATCCAATTTTACGCTGTGCAAGTAACTCATGGATATTTTATTGGGTGGGGTTTTATTTAAGAATGTCTTTTGACCTAAAATTAGATTTTCAAATGTAAATTCGTCATGATTTTCAGTTAAAACGGGTTCGTGGTCAAAATAATCTAATGTAGATACCCATTGCATTGTAGTTAATCCGCTTAAAGATACAGATTGAGTAAGGGATTTTGCATATGAGTTTTTAATATTTATATATATAGGGCTTAACCTAAAGTGTGATCTTGTTTTAGACAGCTGTATTTGGAATATAATATCAGATCCTAGCTCAATGTTATCTACCTCATTGAACAACCGAGTTACTCTTATGCAGTTATGACTCAGTATTAGCTGCCACTTTTTATTGTTAGTGTGTGGTATTTTACGTAAGCTATACAAACCATCAATTGCCACCTTTGCTCCATATTCTCCTATGAATTCAGCTGCCTCTTTGTCTAATACTTTTGATGTTACATCCAACAGGGCTTTGGTTACATTTGTTTCAGGTGGCAACTCTAAACTTGATCTAGAAATACTTGAACCAGTTACAGCTATTCGTTCAACTTCACCATTAGTATCTTTGTTACTTTCTTCTATTATATCAACTGTATATGTGTCAACTGTCAATGGTGTGCTACAAGTTGAAAGAATATCTTTTGGGAGTGTATCTAACATCTCTGTTATAGGCGAGTCTAGAGTTGAAGCAATTGTCACGGAGTTGTTTTTTTTAAATGAGTTTTCAACTCCCTTAATAAAGCTAAACCCTGATACTGTATAAATATAGTACATAGTGTATATAACAATAACGATAACGCTCATTTTAAAGAGTGTTACTGGCCTGATATTAAGAGTATTTTCCTTTTTTTCAGGTTCAATGCTTCTATTTGACATGCTTCTTCCTTGAGTTTTTTGGGGGGCGTAATCTATGGAGTAATACTACTGTTGTCAGAATATAGAAACGAACCAATAAATATTGATACAGGATTTATAAAGTCATCGTCCTTCCAGTAAGCATTGTGAGATAACGGATTCCACGAGGTTAAAAGTCCACCTACATTGATAACTATATCTTCCGATACTACATCGCTGTATTTATCTCCTAATGGCTTAAGTGGGTAACCTAGTACATCATCAGGGTCGTAAAAATTTAACCATTTCGATTTACTTTTCAATTCATCGCTAATTTCAAGTGCAGGAAATGTTATAGGTTGTAACTGAGGGTAGGAAAAAGTAAATAATGGGATGTTACAACCAAAAGTTACAATACCACACAGGGTTTTCATATTCTCAAAATTATTACTACCCATCTTGTTAATATGCTGAAGATCCCAGATGTAGTTGGACATAATATGCCCTCCTAGTGAGTGAGCAATAATCATTAAAGGAGTGTTATCAGTTACTCCATTTTCTTTTAACGATTCGAATTGAGTGCTTATTCTCTGGTGGATATCAACATATGTGGAGTTATTGCTAGAATTAACTTTCTGATAAGCGCCTGCGTCACCAAGTGCTGAAATGACAAATCTACGAATAAAGCGGTAATCTAAGCTTCCTTGTGAGATTGCAGCGTTCAGGTAAGCTTTTTGCCTAGGCTCTACTATATCAGCCCAATAAATTGGAAAAAAAATCACATCGCCACTATCAAGGCTAAGCTTTGCCAACTGCTTCTTTATTTTCTCAATAAAGTCACTCGCAAAGTTTACTTTCTGATCACCAATACCATGAATAATTGCGATAACGAGTTTCTTTCTCATGTACTTATCCTTGAAAAGTATGAAAATAATAGTGGTTATTTATTGAGCGCTTACTTATTATGCATATAATGTATGGCTAATAAAGGGATTTTCATGAAAATAAGTAATTTTAAGGTTGGGCCTATTTTAGGAAGTGTTACGAAAGACTCTGCCCATATTTTTGGACGTGGTAAATCAAGCAAGAAAAAGTCAAGTTTTGGTGTTTATCGATTTAAAGAAGCGAATACTACTAGCTGGTCTGCTCCTATTATTCGCTATCAGCAACCTCATTTCGACTATTCTAGTGTTTGTGTGAATAGTGCACTACAACCAGCAACAAGGTATGAATACCAAAGTGGTTATATTCTATCTTCTGAAGGGGTGAGCATTGACCCCGAAGATTTACAGTGGGATAAAGTTGAGATACATAATTTTAAAACTCCAAGTGATGACAACGTCAGTACTGTCACTTTTGCATTTGGTTCATGCCGATATTTACTCAAATTATTTATGGGTTCAATTTTTGATTCTAGGGGAGATAAGGTTTTTGGTAGTATGGTTAAAGAAGGTTTAGATCAAGTTTTAATGCTTGGTGACCAAATATATGCAGATGATTTAAATATCTTTGGTGCAGATGACACTGTTGATGAGTACCTCAAGCGATACAGGGATGTTTTTAGTCAACCAAACTTTTCAAAATTAGTCAGCTCTACGGCAACCTATATGACTTTAGATGACCATGAAATTGAAGATAATTGGCCTTCGAACACTTCTAAAAAAGATTGGTTGAAAAAATATCCTGCGGCAATGCATGCATATAAAATCTATCAAATGAGCCATAGTCCAGCCGCTACATTGAACGAGAACAAAAATAAAATAAAAAATGTTGGTAATAATTACTGGTATAAAATGACTAATGGGTGTTGTGATTTTTTTGTTATGGATGTTAGAACACAGCGAATAGATAACAAAATAATTAATGATAAGCAACTAAATGAACTTCTTGACTGGCTTGATGATGGTTCTGGTCGATATAAGTTTATTGCAACTTCAGTTCCATTTTTCCCTGATTATTCAAAAGTAAACAATGATAAGTGGAGTGGATACCAAGAGCAAAGAAATATTATTCTAGACTTCATTAGTGATAAAAATATTAACAAAGTTGTTTTCCTGAGTGGTGATGTTCATGCATCGATGGCGGCCGAGTTAACTCGAAGTGATAATCCAGAATTCAAAGTTACATCCATAGTCAGCAGCCCTTTCTTTTGGCCTTACCCACACCCTAATAATGATACTTTTCAGATGAGTGGGCAGCTATGTGGGCATGAGCATATATATATCAATAAGCTTATGGACATTTTTAATGATGAGAATTATGCAAAAATATCAGCCAGCCCAAACAAATTGGAAATTGAAATAAAAAGTAGGAAAGGAAAATTAATACAGAATAAAGAAATTATTTTTGAGAACTCTTGATCTCATTTGTACTATTCATATGTTGATTTTACTATGTGTAATATCGACTCATTTACCTTTTATATTGCACATTTTTGAGGCTGTATTTAGTATTTAAGAGTTTTCTTTCAATACTAAATACAGCCTCTCTTTTTAAAGTCAATAGCCCACTCTTTAAATTCTTTTGTTAGTCTTGCCTGTTTTTTCGCTAAAGCTGTTGGCGAGACTGTTTTCTTCTTCGGTTTAGATTTTCTGACTTCTACACCAGACAGTTCACGAGTGAACATTTTGGGTACGACATGGCTGTAATGCTGTTCAATCATCTGAACACTTGTACCACACTGTTTGGCCAGTATCTCCATGCTTACCTCACCAGACATCAACTGCCAAGTGATATAGGTATGGCGCAATGAATAAAGTGTTCTGACACCGTGTGCTGATTGCTTCAAACCTATTTCGAGGAGTGCTTTGTCAAATGCCTTACCAAGCTCTTTAGTTGTTGAGCCATCGGCAAGCCTAAATAATTTATCAGAAGGTTTGCGGTTGGGGAATCGTTCACGTAGCTCTGCAATGCACGAGAAGATCTCATCGCGGCAGACTATCTCTCTAGTGCCAGTATGTTTGGTTGTTTTACCCTTGGTAATCGTGACATAGAAGACGACATTGTGATCATCGGTCTCCATGTGAATATCACCCCAAGTAATACTCTCCATCTCTGTGCCGGGTCTAATGCCTGTGTGAACAGCAAACTCCATGTAATCTAAAAGCAGTTCTCTGATCTGGCGCGTTTTCTCTTTGCGGCTATTCTCTTCTAGCTTGATGATTGCATCATAAGTTTGCTCGTACTCCTTCTTGGAAAAAGAGGCGCGGCGTTGGCTGGTTAAGCCGTCGCTATTGAGTACCGGGACTTGCATAGGAAGCATCCACTTTCTAACCACTGCTTCTTTGAAGACCATCTGCAGAGCTGCGTTATGAGTTTGGATTGTGGATTTAGCTGGTATGCGTTTGAACTCTTCAATCCGCCACTTATCAAACTCGCGGACCATCTCTTGGTCAATAGAAGTAATGAAGGTTCGATCAAAGTAGGGGATATGGTATTTACGCAGGGCACCTATGTAATCTTTGTAGATGACCTTGCCACCGCCATGTAGCAACTCACTCTGCATCTGGTCAATGGCTTTCTCTGCCACATCCTTAAACCGCTTACTGTCGATTAAGGTATTGGTCTCAGCTCGTATCTCATAATCCATGAAGATACGATGTGCCATCGCTATAGCCTCATTCAGGTCTGTTTTCCTGGTGGCCTTGGCGTACCATTTTCCGTACAGCACGAAGCGGCAGTACCAGTATTTACTGTTACTCTGAAGGTAGACATAAAGCTTGTCTGAGATGTTGTGACGTTCGATTTGTTTGCTCATAGTTCCATCATAATGAGAAATGCTTGTGCTTGCAAAGAATTTGCAAAGGTGTTTTGTGTTGTTTTTATCTATTGATATTATTGAGTATTTTTAGAGGTGTTCTTTTCAAAATCCCCTGTCGAAAGACGTGTCGGTTCGAGTCCGACCGCTGGTACCATCTCCTCTTTGAGGATAAAACCGACGTAAGTCGGTTTTTTTGTGCTTGAAATTTACCAAGCCAGGTTTAATTTCCTAATAGTAATTGTGTTGATTTCGTTCATTTCGTTCATTTCGTTCATTTCATTCATTTCGTTCATGGCATTCATTGCGTTCATTGCTTTGTTGTATGAGACACAATTACCCGCTAAAGCGCTAGCTTCGAAAGCTAAATATCATAGTGTTGTAGCCCATAGCTCCATTTTTTTAACGCGGCCTCCAACTCTTTAAGTTTATAAGGTTTGTGTAAAATGTCATTCATGCCTGATTCAACGCACTCAGCGACTTCAGTGGATGTTGTGCCAGCCGTTAGTGCAATTATCGGTTTAGTATAACCCTGTTTACGTAAGTACTTTGTTGTTTGAAATCCATCTAAAATGGGCATACGGCAATCCATTAAAATGATATCAAATTCATTATTTTTTAAGACTTCAAGGGCTAGTTCTCCATTATCAGCGAACTGATAGTTAATGCTAAATTTATCTAGCATCATCCCTAAAATAACTTGATTGGTCTTGATGTCTTCTACGGCTAAAATGCGTAGATGATTGATACTGTGAGTATTCCTGTTTACCTCAATAACACTTTGGTTATTTTCTACGGCAAGTTCAAGGGGAAGCTTAACGGTAAACTCTGTCCCTTTATCAAGGGTACTGACGAAGCTGACCTCACCATTCATCAATTCAATCAACTGCTTACAAATGGATAGCCCTAAACCTGTTCCTTCAAACTTTCTTTGGCTAGAGTTATCGACTTGGGTGAAGGGCTCAAATAAGCTTGCTTGCTTATTTTGGGGGATGCCGCAGCCAGTGTCAGAGATAATAAAAATCAATGACGTGTCTTGCCATGATGTGTGTAGATGAATCGATCCTTGATTGGTAAATTTAACTGAATTGCCGATTAGGTTAATTAGGATTTGTTTAATCCTGTCTGCATCCCCAAGCAGGGTGGTAGGTATTGATTGGTCATTTTCGCAACTGAATGTCAGTCCCTTGGCTTTGATTTTCTCAGTAAAAATTTGTTCTATGGTATCAATTAGGGTTTGCGGGCTGAAAGTGGCTAATTTCAACTCAAGCATACCAGCGTTCATTTTGCTGATATCAAGTAAGTCATTAATAATAACTCGAAGCATTTCTCCCGCTTGATGTACGCTCATGAGTAATTTTTTTTGGTAGCTGGTAATGGAGGTGTCCTCCATGAGCTCCGCTGCCCCAAGTAAGCCATTTAAGGGGGTTCTTAATTCATGGTTAATCATTGCCACAAAGTCACGGGTCGACTTTTCAGAGTGTTCCGCTCTTATTTTTTCCTTAATGGTTTTGTTAAGTAATAATTGGCGCTGAAAAGAGGCACTTATCATATCGGCAATTAAACAGTACTGTTTTTCAATCACGCGATGCCAGCTTTCTTGAGGGCTGGTACGGAAAATAAAATGTAATCGGCCCACTTTTTTAGGTCCAAATTGCAGATATACTACTAGCTCGGTTTTATCTTGATTCCATTGGAAGTTATTTTTCGGGGTTGGAAACTCATCAAAGGTGGTTGCTTCACCGGATTGTAAGTGTTCATTTTCTAATATATCCAAGCTGGAAGACAGCCGGATTGCTTTAATACTGGCAGTATCCATCAGATCTTCAAGTAATTGTTGGATCACCTGCTCACTGGGAGGGACTTGTAATAACTGCGAGTTATAATGTGACAGGGTGGATTCTAATTTATTGATGAAGATCAGCAGTTGTTCATCTTGTTCAGCTTGTTTTTTTGCAACAACTAAAGAGTCTTCCACAAGTAATTTTGCGAAATACAGTTCGGTACTTTTTTCTTCCAATAGCGATTCAGCTGCTTTGCGAATTTTAGTTTCTCGTTGAATCTTTTTCTTAAGCAGTTCTATTGTTTTTTCACTATCCATTTATAAAGCCTAAACTTTGGTCAATGTAAAGCGAACCTGAGAACCGTCCGCTTGAATCGGTTTCATTTGGATATCAATTTTTTCATTATAATATTCAGCGCAGCCTTCAATGAGGCCAAAACAAACATGAGAAAAACAACGGGCAGAAATATAATCTAACACCATGTCATATTCACTGCTTGAAATAAGGTCAAACTTGGGTGGCTTTGCATCGCCGTAAAGCTTTTTAACTTCAAGATGAATATATTCTTCGACTTGGGTAATAAATTGAAAAGTCGAGCTCGAGTTAATTTTAAGCTCTGGCATACTGTCTAGTAAATTAGTGAATACTGATTTACCATATACAGCCTGTAATTCTTCAATACTGATACCTGTTATTTTACTCAAAGAGATAATCAGTTTTACTAAATCCTTATGATCGTAGGTGCCAGCGGAGGTATACACTCCTTCATCTGCATTTTCATCAAGTATTTTTTGGCATACTTCTAAACCAAATGTGCTTTCAACAAGTTCTAAAAACTCAGAAAAAATAATACCCTTCATAATCATCCTTAATTAATGTCTTTGTATTGAGTATAGGCATAAAATGACATTACTCTGCAGTTAATCGCAGTTTTTTAGATAAACAGGAATGTTGTAAAACTATTCTGATACTCGGGCGAACTGATTTCGTCAGCGATGAAACTTAGCAAGGTTAGTTATTATTGGGGTGATTGCTCAGACAAGCTCTGAGTCTTTAATCCTTTCAATCGTGACCTATGTGGAATGGATGCGATCGCGTAAATAAAGTTGAATAATAGTGTTCTTATTTTCAGCTAATGAAAAAGGATGCCAAGGCATCCTTATTTGTTTCATCGGCTATAGAGACTTTAAATTGGCGTTAAGCTTAGAACTTATAATCAATAGCCAAATACACTTGCTGTGTATCATTTAATGAGTAGCTGGCACTATTCGCCCCGTTAGATGCGTTTACATCATAATCTTGTTTTAAATAGCGGTAACCCACTTCAGTAGACCAGCTGTTATTAATGTTATACATCAAACCTGCTTGACCGCCCCATACAAAGGTATTTTTAGAGTCAAAGCCACTGTCTTTAATCCCGCTATGCGTCATACCTGCAGTTGCACCAACAAACCAGTTCATTTTATTACTGTCACCTAAGCTAACAAGGTAATCATATGATAATAAAAAGGTTTGTTGTCTTGCTATATCATCAGAGTTATAGCCGTAGGTGGCGTATATACGGTTGTTATCATTGAGGTAGTTACCCACTCTAAATTGGTAGCTTATATCTTCTTCTATATTTCTCTGATTACTTTCTGCACTAGATTTCATTTTATAGGTATCTTGCTGATAACCTGCTGCGCCACCCACAAACCAATCTGATGCCATAGCAGGAACTGACATTACCGATGAGATTAAACCCGCTAGAACAAGATGCTTCGTTTTCATTTTTTACTCCAAGTGTAAATAATCACTATTAATAATTTCTCACAGTGTTTTTTTGCTGTTGAGGTCACCATAGTGCGAGCTAGCTGAATCGTTACTGAATAAAATCGTTGCTATTTTCATATCGCTTAGAAGAGTTATGTATTTTTTACCAGGGTAGAACTGGTTTTATCACTGGTTTTTTGCTGGCAATGTTTTGGCTTAAATAGGCTCTGGGAAACTGCAATCGAATTAATTTTTGAATCGAGGTGCCATATCACATATGACTTAATTATTGGTAGATCACAAATATGAAAGATAGTTATGGGATTGTATGAGCTTTGTCACTTTATTGTTTTTTAGCCCACTTTTGAGGATGATTTTTCATGTATAACCTTGTATGTGGCTAAGTAAGAAAGATAACTAAAATTTAAGCCATAAATTCAGATAATTGAAACATATTTTGAAATTGTATCGATATGATTTTGTCGATAATTAACGCTGTTGTTGAGTTAGCTAATGGCTTAGTTGTCCCAAGTCAGGTTCGAAAACGATAGGGTTTTGCTAAGGAGATTGGCTAATGTTTTATGTTCACATGTTGTTATTGCTTGCAGTGATCTTTGTGGGGATCCGTCATGGCGGGGTCGCATTTGGGTTATTAGGAGGCTTAGGGGTTTCCGTATTAGCGTTTGCTTTCGGAGTCGCCCCCGGTTCACCGCCTGTCAGCGTGATGTTAATTATTTTAGCGGTTGTCGCGGCATCAGCGACGTTAGAAGCAACTGGTGGCCTGAAATTATTGGTTAAGTATGCTGAAAAACTATTAAGAAAACACCCCAATCAAATTACCTTTTTAGGGCCATTATGTACTTATTCATTAACTGTGTTAGTGGGTACGGGTCATTCGGTTTATCCATTATTACCGGTTATTTATGACGTGGCCTATAAAAAAGGTATCCGCCCTGAGCGTCCTTTAGCAATGGCTACCGTGGCATCACAAATGGGCATTACAGCCAGCCCAATTGCCGCAGCCGCCGCAGTGGTTATGGCAACGGCAATGGATAATCATCTTGATATTAGCTTAATCAATGTTTTATCTGTCACTATCCCGGCGACTTTAGTGGGCGTATTAGCAGGTTGTGCTTGGAGCTTAAATCGCGGCAAAGATCTTGATAAAGATGAAGACTTTCAAGCGCGTTTAAAAGATGACGAGTTTAAAAACAACTTAATTGACCCAGAAATTGAAACGGATGATCAAGCCCATACCGATACCATAGCGAAAAGAGGCTTAATGCTGTTTTTAGGCGGTATTTTATCTGTGATCATGTTGGCAATGTTCAGCAAAGAATTACTGCCTGAAGGCGTAAAAATGTCGGTAGCCATTCAGTTTATGATGCTATCCGTTGGCGCCATTATTTTACTGGCAACAAAAGTCTCGCCGCAAAAAATCGTTAGCAGCAATGTGTTTACAGCCGGTATGACGGCGGTAGTGATTATCTTTGGTATCGCATGGTTAAGTGACACCATTATTGGCCATCATAAGAGTTACTTAGTGAGCTCATTGAGTGATTTAGTTAGTGCTTACCCTTGGTCGTTTGCCATTGCGATGTTTATGGCATCAATATTCTTAAAAAGTCAGGCAGCCGTGCTAACCATTATGTTTCCGCTGGGCTTTGCATTAGGCATTCCTGCCCCTGTGCTGATTGGGGTTATTCCAGCCTGTTATGCTTATTTCTTTTTCCCGTTTTATCCAAGTGATTTAGCGGCAATCAGTTTTGACCGCTCTGGTACCACTAATATTGGTAAGTACGTCCTAAATCACAGCTTTATTGTGCCTGGATTTATTGGGGTGAGTACCGCAACAGTATTAGGCTACTTCCTATCAACAGTGGTGATAAACCATTAGTCTATCGCCAGATTAACTGACAAAAATGCCCAGCAATTGCTGGGCATTTTTGTATCGACAATTCAGTGCTTAAGGCTTAACACCGCGAACGATAGGATTTTGCAGGCTTATCAAGGTTTCTGTCGATTGAATTTCATCGATTGATTGAATGCGGTTAATTAACACGTGCTGTAAGCCATCGATTGATTGGCACATCACTTTGACAAAAACACTGTAATTACCCGTGGTGTAATAGGCTTCTACCACTTCTTCAAGGGCATTGAGTTTGGAGATCGCGGCAGGGTAATCGCCGGCACTTTTTAAGTTAATCCCAATAAAACAGCAAACGTCATAACCTAGAGCTTTGGGGTCTACTGTAATGCGCGCGCCAGTGATAATGCCGGCTTGCTTCATTTTTTCCACTCGTACATGAATGGTGCCGGCACTTACTGCAAAACGCTTTGCCAGCTCTGCAAATGGGGTTCTGGCCTCTTGCATTAATGCTTCTAGGATTTGGTTATCTAGCTGGTCACGCTGAAATGGAGTTTCCATAGTAAAATGCCTAATTAAATTATAATTAGACATTAATTTACGGATAAATGTGATAATTGGCTATCAAAAAGTTCTCATGATTAGTTTTTTACTAAGCACTTATCGTCAATTGTGACTGATATTATTGTGTATCTAAGGGCGTTATAAACGGCACTTCAGCATTAAAGGTTAATGGCGTTTGATGGTAAGGATGCTTTATGGTTAATTCAGCTGCGTGCAATAACAGCCTGTTTGATAGACTTTTGGCCCAAGGATCAGCATAAAAGCCATCACCTAAAATTGGGTGGCCAATTGCCATCATATGTACTCTAAGTTGATGGGACCGCCCTGTAATAGGCGTTAGCTTAACCAGTGTTGATTTTTTCCCATAGCTTACCACTTCAACATGGGTTAAAGACGGTTTCCCCACAAGGTGGTCGACTTTCTGTTTTGGTCTATTAGGCCAGTCACAAATTAAGGGATAATCAACTTGCTTAACGGCCGGACTGACATGGCCTGCGACTCTGGCATAGTATGTTTTGGCGGTTTCACGATCGCGAAATTGCCGTTTCAGTTCACGCTCAGCGTTACGCCTTAACGCCACTACAATGACCCCTGAGGTAGCCATATCAAGTCGATGGACAATGTGTGAATTAGGAAAGCGTTCAAGCACTCGGCTATAGATGCTGTCATGATATTGGGCTTGGCGGCCAGGAATAGACAGCAATCCAGATGGCTTATTCAAAACGATAATATCTTTATCTTCATGAATAATATCTAACCAAGGATCGGTTGGGGGAGTATAGATAAAGTCTGCCATGTGTTGCGCCTAGCCTTAATAGAGAATGCGCGGCAAAGATACCTATCCCTTGGCGTGAGTGCAAGTCATCTGAGCCTATTTAAGAGGGTTATAGCTTTTATACAAAACTTGAACTAATGGTTTATTAAAAAGCTTTTATGAAAATGCATTGCCGTTAACGTGCATGATGGTGAATGTCCACACCACAAAGGCTAGCGGAATATGGACTAAGGCATAAAAACCTTGATCTAAGCGCGATAACCCTTGGGCGTTCCAAATTAAAAACACATGACTGAACACCACTAGCGGAAATAACGCCATTAAAGGGTAGAGTGCAAATGGGCTCGCATCAGCAAAAATACTGTGGCTGAGTAAAGCCCAAAAAACCATAAAACTTGTGGTTAAAGGCGGTGTTGCTAATCGATATTGTTCTGGGTAAGGGAACATTTGTTAACCTTAAGTTTGACATGCTGTAACCCTAGGTTAACCTTTTATTTCCTTTTTGCCATGTATTACTTTTCTATGAACCACTGAATAATGTCTTAAACCCGCAGGGCCATGGGATACGATGACAGATAATAGGATGATAAAAATAGTAATTTCAGGTTTCCAGTTGGCCATAGGGATAAACAGCAGTAATAGCAGTACTTTAAAAATAGTCAGTACTCCTTTTAGCTGGATAAGCCAGCGCCAATCTCTGATGACTTCCCATGACAATAATGCAAGTCCACTGACCATGGCTAAGATCCAGTAATTGAGCCAAAGTGGTTGCTCTAAGCCAAGAAGAATGCCACCGCCAGCGCCGACTACACCAACAATATGTAATGCTCTCAGGCTGGTTTTTCCTAGACGTTGAATCCAAAACTGAACTTCTGAAACTGCTTGCTGCTGCTTTTTTGACATGTCTATACACATATTCCTGTGAGTAATGTCTCAGCTTAACAAGAAGATCTAAAATGTTCAGCGATCTGTAGCAAAAACTCAATTATTGTTATGCTTTAACCAAACGCTCAATTGCACTGACATAGGTAAAGTCGGGCAATCCATTTTTAATGAGCCAAATAAACAACACAGGAGTTAAGGATGAGAATCGGGTTCTTTAGTGCTAAGCACTACGATATTCAGCATTTTGATGCCATGAATACAGGCTTTAACGCAGAGATTGAATATTTCGATTATCGACTTTGTATGCAAACAGTAAAACTGGCTGATGGTTTTGAAGTGGTTTGTGCTTTTGTCAATGACTCCCTATGTGAAGAGGTATTGGTTGAGCTTGCCAATGGCGGTACTAAGATTATCGCCATGCGCTGTGCAGGCTTTAATAATGTTGATTTAGATGCCGCTAAGCGCTTAGGTATCACAGTGGTTAATGTGCCTGCCTATTCGCCAGAGTCTGTGGCTGAACATACCATTGCCTTAATGTTAACCCTAAACCGTAAAATTCATAAAGCTTACCAACGTACTAGAGACGCGAATTTTGCCTTAACTGGCCTGGTGGGCTTTAATATGCAAGGTAAGACCGTTGGAGTGATTGGCACCGGTAAAATTGGTCTTGCTACCATCAAAATATTGCAAGGCTTTGGCTGTAAAGTGGTGGCTTACGATCCGTACCCTAATCCTGCAGTTGAGGCATTAGGCGTTGAGTATATTGACTTAGAAGCACTCTATCCTCAATGTGATGTAATTAGTTTACATTGTCCATTAACACCTGAAAATCATCACCTGTTATCTGCTAAGACATTTGAAAAAATGAAGCCTGGGGTGATGGTGGTTAATACCAGTCGTGGTGGCTTGCTCAATGCCATTGATGCCATGGAAGCGTTAAAAACCGGTAAAATTGGTTCATTGGCGTTAGATGTTTATGAAAATGAAAAAGAGCTGTTTTTCCAAGATAACTCTAATGAAATTATTCAAGATGATGTCTTTAGAAGGCTTTCTGCTTGCCATAATGTTATTTTTACCGGACATCAGGCGTTCTTAACCGTTGAAGCGCTTAATGCGATTGCCCAAACGACCTTGCAAAATGTCACCGACTTGCTTGATGGTCAGCGCTGCGTAAATGAACTCACCAACTAGTGCCGTTGTCGCTCGAGTTTGTAAAGGATTGAGAAAAATCGACTTAACCCAAGCTTAGGTTACTTAACAAGGAATCAGCAATATGATCATTACCAAAGAAGTCCACGATATTGAAACCCCAACAGGTGATATGCGGACTTATGTATATCGCCCAGATGCCCCTGGGCAATTTGCCAGTATCATATTCTACTCTGAGATTTTTCAACAAACTGCGCCTATTGCCAGAAGTGCAGCCATCTTAGCCGGACATGGTTTTGTGGTGTTAGTGCCAGAAGTGTTTCATGAGCTGAATCCGCTAGGCACTGTGCTTGAGTATGACGATGTGGGTAAAGATAAGGGCAATGCTGATAAATTTGCTAAGCCCTTAGAGCAACATGATAGCGATACTCAGGCGATTATCGACTTTGCCCGTAGCCAAGCATATTGCAGCTGTAAAGTGGGCGCGATGGGCGTGTGCATAGGTGGCCATTTGGCTTTTCGTGCAGCGTTAAACCCCGATATCAGCGGTGCTTTTTGCTTATATCCCACAGATATCCATTCAAATACCTTGCCCTGTGAGCCAGAGAACGATTCATTAACTCGCTGTGGTGATATTAATGGTGAGCTGGTATTAGTCTTTGGCAAGCAAGATCCTCATGTATCTAAAGCAGGCCGAAAAGCCATTTATCAAAAGTTAGAGCAGCTTGATACCAACTTTAGCTGGTTAGAGGTGAATGCTCAGCATGCCTTTATGCGTGATGAAGGCGAGCGTTATGATGCGGCATTAGCACTGCAAATGTATTTGCAAGCGGTGAGCTTTTTTCAGCGCACCTTAAAGTAAAACCTTGTTAGGATCAGTAAAAAAATAAGCCCTGAGTGATACTCAGGGCTTATTAATTCACGACATAATCGCAAATGAATTATGGCTTAAGCCGCTTGTTGATATTGCGCTAATTCAGCAAGGCTTACTTGAGCCACTAGCATGTCATCAAGATAAAAATCGATATGCTCTTCGCCTTTACTGCCAATCAACTCTTGCTTAGAGCCATCTTCATAAGCCAAGGTCATCACCAGAGTGCGCTCATCCTGTTGACTAATTTGTGCACTTGATAGTTTAACTGGCGCCGTTTTAAAGTCGTCGCTAACGTGCTTATTCATTTTAAAAATAGCATCAGTTGGTAAATCAACTACCGCTTCTTTATCTGTTAATGGGTTAGTCCCGGTCCAGAACTCAATGCTGTTAAATACAAAAAGATCAGCTGTAGCTGCTAAACCATAAACTGGCGACAATAATGCGAATAAACCCGCACGACCATAACGGTTGTCGACAGTATCTAAATTTAACTTAGTGACCATTTGGCTTGTGGCCATTTGTCCCATACAGCCAGATAGTTGGCTACAAGTTACGATCATTGCAGCAGTTGCTAAAAACTTCTTTTTCATTTCATCAATCTCTTATTTTTTTATCAGCTGCGGATTATAGGCATTTCTCCCTTGGGGTATGTGATGGCTGTCACGTCAGTGTGTTGGGTTATTTATGGCTAAGTATCTGAAATGTTGAACTAGTTTGTTTACTGTGTGCAGGTTGGCTAACTGTTGCTATTGCTTGGTTGTTTTTAACGATTGGTGAGCTAAATGTTGGGGTTTTAGGGGCAATAAAAACTGCTTAAAAGATCTATTTATGCGGTATAATTTCGCCGAATATCCTGCCTATAAACCATGAGAACTCCATGTCAGAGTACCAGCAGTTACACCATGTCAGTGACGATATCGGCCCCATCTATGTATTAGATGATGGCGATTTTCGCGTGTTATCTTTTGGTGACAATGACGAGCAGAGTAAAATACTGAAAGCGGCGCCCCATATCCCTCAGCATACCTATGTTCAGGCCATGCTAGCGGTACTGCTATTTAGCAAACCTAAAAGTGCCATCATATTTGGCCTTGGTGGCGGCGGGCTGGTGCATGCACTTAGACGTTTTGATGCCGGGATTAAGCTGACTGCAGTTGAGTTGCGCGCTGATGTGATTGAGATTGCTAAACGCTATTTTCAATTGCCTATTGGCAAAAAGCTTAAAATTGAACTTGATGATGGCGGCACATTTTTAGCCAGAGCTGAACACAAAAAAGTGGATATTATTTTTGCTGATATGTATATCGAGCAAGGGGTTGATGAAAAGCAATTAACCAGCGAGTTCATTGGCACTTGTCATAAAGGCCTTAAAGCGGAAGGTTTTTTAGTGCTTAACTGCTGGAAAGAGCACAGTAAAAGTGAGCTGCTAAAGCAAGTGTTATCAGCGCACTTTGCCAATGTTTATGCCACTTTAACAGGAGGGGGAAATTGGGTGGTTTACGCCAGTAAGCAGCCACATTCTTTTAGCTCAGCTTATAACAAACAGCAGTTGCAGCAATTATCGCAACAGCTTGATTACCCAGTAGGGCGTTCACTGACACGTTTCACTCAATGGGAATAGCTGTTAGCAAATGATAGTGGCACTTGCGGTGCTAGTACTAATAACTAACGAACGAACAAGCAACCGATTAATGACAGCTTTTGCCTCAACAGTTTGGCTATCCTGCTAATTGTTTATTTTTTGCTTTAATTAATAGCCATTGCTCACCTTTACACCAACGAATGCTCGCTTATCGAGCATTTCGATTGCCAAGGTTTATTTAGTGTTCACTTTCTAAAAAATCGATTAGGGTGATAGTTTTTACCCGTTATATTTAATTCTAACTTGTCGCTATTATCTATTCCATCAAACAGATACAGCTACACACTAAATTAGAATTTACTTTAAATATAACGGAGCACACCCATGACTCAATCAATTATTAATTCAACTATCAAGCCATTTTCTGCAACTGCTTTTCACAATGGTGACTTTGTTTCAGTAACTGAACAAGATTTACTGGGCAAATGGTCAGTAGTATTTTTCTATCCAGCTGATTTTACTTTTGTATGTCCTACTGAATTAGGCGACATGGCAGACCATTACGCTAAGTTACAAGAAATGGGTGTTGAAGTTTACTCAGTATCAACAGATACCCACTTCACTCATAAAGCATGGCACTCAAGTTCAGACACTATCGGTAAAATTAACTACCCAATGATTGGTGACCCAACTGGCGCAATTACTCGCAACTTCGGTGTGATGATTGAAGAAGACGGTTTAGCACTTCGTGGTACGTTCGTAATGAACCCGGAAGGCGAAGTCAAAGTTGCTGAAATTCATGACCTAGGTATTGGCCGTAGCGCAGCTGAATTAGTTCGTAAAATTCAAGCAGCACAATATGTTGCATCACATGACGGCGAAGTATGTCCAGCAGCATGGCAGCCAGGTGAAGACACATTAGCACCATCAATTGACCTAGTAGGTAAAATCTAAACCACTGGCGTTAATTCTCTCCAATAGCTGAGTCGCCTCATCCACGGTTCAGCTAAGTTTCATCACACTCCAATCTGCCTGGTTCTTTGTTAATGCTAAATGGGTTTAGCATTTATGAATTAGGCTTTTTTTTGGCTCAACTTCAATACTAGGAGCACACGTATGTTAGATGCGAATATTAAAAATCAACTGAAGACTTATCTGCAAAACCTTAAACGACCAGTTGAACTTGTCGTGTCAGCAGACGATAGCCCGAAAGCAAAAGAATTGAGCTCTTTAGCCAATGATATTGTTGGCTTATCAAACCTTGTAAGCCTTAAAGAGCAGCAAGGGATCCGAACCCCATCAATGAGTATCATTAACCCAGAACTTGGTAGCAACATTAGCTTTGCTGGTTTACCTATGGGCCATGAATTTACCTCGTTAGTGTTGGCACTACTGCACTCAGGTGGCCACCCAATTAAATTAACCGATGAGGTTATTGGGCAAATTAAAGATCTGCCCGGTGAGTTTAAGTTTGAAACCTACGTATCACTAAGCTGTCAGACATGTCCTGAAGTGGTACAAGCACTGAATATGATGGCAGCGATTAACCCCAATATTACTAACGTGATGATTGATGGTGCATTATTCCAAGATGAGATTAATGACCGTAATATCATGTCAGTACCGACGGTATATATGAATGGCGAGCCATTTTCTGTTGGCGCCATTAGCGTAGTAGAAATTTTAAATAAGTTAGACGTCAATGCTGTAGCACGACAAGCAGAACAACTAAATAATAAACAAAGCTTTGATGTATTAGTGGTTGGTGGTGGCCCTGCAGGCGCATCTGCTGCCATTTACGCGGCGCGTAAAGGCCTGCGCACTGGCATAGTGGCTGATAAGTTTGGCGGTCAAGTGGCAGAAACTGTCGGCATTGAAAACTTTATCTCAGTGTCAAAAACCGAAGGGCCAAAATTAGTTGCCAATCTTGAAGCTCACGTGAAAGATTACGATGTTGATGTCATGGACAACCAACGGGCGCTATCCCTTAAATCAGGTGAGCGTTTTGAAATCGAACTTGAAAGCGGCGCGATTTTATCAAGTAAGACCATATTGTTAGCAACCGGCGCGCGCTGGCGTGAAATGAACGTCCCTGGTGAGCAAGAATACCGCGGCAGCGGCGTAGCCTATTGCCCACATTGTGATGGGCCGTTATTTAAAGGTAAGCGCGTCGCTGTGATTGGCGGCGGTAATTCTGGTATTGAAGCGGCTATCGATTTAGCGAATATCGTTGAGCACGTTACTGTACTTGAGTTTGATACTAGCCTTCGCGCTGATGAAGTTTTGCAGCGCAAAGCCAACTCAATGGGTAATATCACCATCATCACTGAAGCGATGACCACAGAAGTGCTAGGTGATGGCAAACGCGTTACCGGGCTCACTTATACCGATCGCAGTACTAACGAATCGCATAATGTCGCGCTTGAAGGGATTTTCGTTCAAATTGGTTTAGTGCCAAATACTGAATGGTTAAAAGACACTGTAGAGTTAACTAATCGTGGTGAAATTATTGTTGATGGCAAAGGCCAAACTTCCATACCAGGGGTATTTGCCGCAGGTGATGTCACTAACTCAGCCTATAAACAAATCATTATTGCCATGGGTAGCGGCGCGACTGCCTCACTCGGTGCCTTTGATTATCTGATTAGACACAGTGAAGCTGACATGTCAGCGGCTGAGCAAGTTGAGCTTGAGTCTGAAAAAACTGAGACAGAAGCGGCTTAATTAGTCGCAATGACAGTGTTGTAACGAAAACGAATCACTTTGTTCGTGCTCTTAATCGAAAAGCTTTTCTGATAGAAAAGCGTTTATAAAGTGCTTAACGCATTATTGAATTTTGACAAAAAGCCAGCTTATTTAAATAAGCTGGCTTTTTTTGTGTTTAGCGCTGTTAAAAATAACGCACTGGAATGGTTATTAAAGGGGCACCTGAATCAGTGAAAAGGGGGGGGGAGCTGCTGACTAATAGTGAAATTTTATTTGGTTATATTCATTTTTAACGCCATCGCAAAGGTGGTTTTTTTATCTCTGAATCAGCTTATCCGCCTTAGCCTCGCATAAAACCTAAGTGATATCCCACAACTTCATGCTGGTAAAAACAATATACTGGCCGTTTGCTGCTTTGTTAGGCGAGTAAAGCAGCCTTTATCGGTTATTATTTCACGCTTTGTTATCAGCTAAATTGCTTCATTCAGCGCTTTGATTTAACTTATAGCTCATTAAAATAAATTCCCTAAAATCTTGTTTTTAGCCGTTGCGGAAAGTACGCAAAAGGATGCCAATGCCAAGCTTGATCAGAATAGTGTTAATTAATACTCACCTTCCTGGTGTGGTGGAACTGCAGCTAGATGGACACACCAACATTTGTGGTACCAATGCTTCAGGTAAAACCACACTGCAGCGATTAGTCCCAGTGTTTTATGGTGAGTACCCTAGCCGAGTCGTGCCTTCAACCCGTGACAGTTTTGAGCGTTGGTATCTTCCCCATGATTCAAGTTACATCATCTATGAATATCAAAAGAGTGACGGCCAGCTTTATCAAGCGCTAATGGCATCCGCCGGTGACGGTAAAGGGGTGAATTACCGCTTTATTGCCAAAGGTTTCGAGCTTGATGATTACGTTAAAAACCGTAATGGCGATACCATCATTTGTCATACCATGGCGGAGTTAGGCCGTGAAATGAAGCGCCAGTCGGTGCCGCATACTAACTTGCTGAATACCCGAGAATACCGCGCGATTATTCAACATGATCGCAGTTTATTGTCCACCGGCGGCAATAAAAGCGAGCTACGTAATTACGCCCATCAGTTCTCATTGTGTGATAGCGAATACTCGCTACGTCATATCGAAAAACTGGCCAAAGCGGTGCATTCTAAAGAAGGCAAAATGGAAACCGTTAAGTCGATGGTAGCCGCCATTTTAGAAGAAGATGGTGTTAACCCGCCAACCTCACGCTTAAACCCACAGCGAGTAGAAAGCTGGATCCGTGAAAGTCAGTTAGTTCAAGGTTTTGAGCAAATTCGCCCTGAATTTGAAAAGCTAGAACAAGAGTTTAATCAGTTACTGAGCGCCGAGCTTCGACTAGGCAGTTTAGCTAAAGGCTATCGCGCCGATGAAACCTTTGAAGCACAGCGCCAAGAGCGAAGTGAAAATCAGTCTAAAGAGACCAGTTTACAACTGCGCCTTCTGGACGAAGAATGGAAAGAAGCCCGCGATGAGATCAGCCAAGAATTGTCATTCGCCCAAGGTGATATCCGCAAATATGAAGCTGAGCTTGATGGCATTGAAGATCAATATGAAGGCTTTTTAAATGCCAATATTGAACAAGCTAAAGCCGACTTAGACAGTTTAGATAATTGGCGCAGTGATTTAGAAAACTTATCAGAGCGTCATAAGTTACAAACTGAAAAGCACCAAGACATTGAAGCGGCTTACAGTACCCGCCGTAGTAAAATTGCTGAGCAGTTACACCGAGAGCTTGAGTCACTGCATCAAGAGCAAGATAGCATTCGTGAAACCCGTGATGCCCAGCGTGAATCTGCTAACGATGATTTAACTCAACTCGACAGCTTATGGCGTGAAAAAACCGATGCCGGTAAAGCGCAGTTTGCTGAACAAGAATTTAAACTCAAGCTCAGCCAAGGTGAGCTGAAACATCAAATCGACGGTGTCAGCTACACCGAAGAAGAGAAAATGAGCTTAGCAGTGTTTGATGAGCGCATTAGCCGCGCTGATGAAGAACAAGAAAGCTGTAATCAAAAAGTCGATCGCTTATCAATAGAAGAAAGAAAACTGCGCGCCAAACGCGATCAAGTCTCTGAGGCACTTCGAATCGCCAGTGTGAGAGTGAATGAGCGCTTAGCTGATGTTGATGATGTCAAAGGGGTGTTATTTCCACAATCACACACTCTATTAGAGTTTTTGCGTAAAGAGTCCTCAGGTTGGGAGCAAAGCTTTGGTAAGGTTATTGCCCCTGAACTATTACACCGCACCGATCTCCATCCCCATGTTGCAGACAGTAATGGCGAGGTATTATTTGGTATTGGCTTAGATCTTAAAGCCATTGATGTGCCTGATTATGCTGCCTCAGAGCAAGATTTACGCCTGCGCTTAGCTAAAGCTGAAGAAGCCTTAGCTCAAGCTGAAGAGTTAAAGTCGGAAAACGAAGATCAACTGGTAGCCATTAACGATCAATTAGACACGCTTAATAAAGAGCTGACTTTTGCTCGCACTGCTTATAAAAATAGCCGTGAAGATGTGCGGCGTTTATTTGATGAAAAGCGCAGCTCACAAGAGCAAATCAATCAAGCGTTATCCGAGCGTAAAGCCCATGCCAGCAAGCGTCTGATTCAATTAGAAAACGAGCTCAAGCAGCAGCACAATAAGCACCTAGAGTGGCTTAGTGAGCAAAAAGAGCAAGCCCTTGAAGCCCGCATGGAAAAAAATGCCTATTGGCAAGATGTGGTCGGTGCGCTAGATAATCAGCTAGGGCAAATTAAAGCCAATATCGACACTCGCCGTAGTAATGCTAAGCAAGAGCAAAAAGCCTGTGAATCATGGTACAAAAACGAGCTTAAATCTCGCGGGGTTGATGAAGCGGCTATCGTGGCATTAAAAGGGCAAATTCGGGATCTTGAAACCCAAATCAGTAATGCGGAAAAGCGTCGCAGTGATGTATTGCGTTATGAACATTGGTATCAAAATGCCTGGCTAATTGCCAAGCCGAAATTGCAAACCGATTTATCCAAAGTTAAGCAAGCAACCCTTGAGTTAGAACAGCAGCTTGCCAATAAAACCACTGACGTTAAGCAGCGTAAACAACACTTTGAAAGCTTGAAAAAAGCCTCGGATGCTGCGCAAGTTGAGGCTTCTGAAAATCTCACCAAGCTGCGGGCTGTGATGCGAAAACTGGCTGAGCTTAAATTGCCGCCAACTAAAGATGAAGCCGCTGGTGGCATTGGTGAGCGCTTAAGACAAGGTGAAGAATTATTACTACAGCGTGATTATTTACTGGGCTCAGTAAAACAATACGTTGAGCATTTTGATTCGGTTATTGCCAGTAAGTCAGGCTCGAGCTTAGCTGAGTTTTGGGAACGTGCCCGAGATGAATCAAGCTTTAGCAATGATAAAGGTATCCGCCTACTGGATTACCGTAAATTAGTGCCACAACTTGAACAGTTATTGAATGTGATGGTGCCGCAATCCTTGATGGCCATTCGCGAGCAAGGGCGTATTTTTGGTATCGACTTAACCGCTTATTACGATGTATTAGCAGACATCGACAGACGTATCGCCTCCCAAAGCGCGCGTATTACTCGCGAAGTGGGTGAAGAGTTGTTTCTTGATGGGGTATCTGAATCCGCGGTTAAGATTCGTTCTCGCATTAGCGAACTTGAGTTTTGGCCTGAGCTTGAAGTGTTTGTTAAAGCCTTTAAACAGTGGAAAGCAGATGGCTTTAGTGAGCTGCCTGATGAGCATTACACCTCAAGTATGCGCCGCGCCTTAGATATTATTGGTCGCTCGGCGTTAAGTGGCGGCATTGCTAAACTGCTGGAAATTGAGCTGCGCTTAAAAGAAGGCAACAGCGACTTAATTATTCGCACCGATAGACAGCTTAATGAATCTTCAAGTCATGGTATGGCTTATCTGATTTTATGTAAGTTCTTACTGGCCTTTACTCGCCTATTACGGGGTAAAGCCGATGTCACTATTCATTGGCCTATTGATGAGTTGGGCACCTTGCACCACACCAACGTGAAGAAGATATTTGATGCCTGCGTTAATAACAATATCAGCGTATTAGGGGCGTTTCCTAACCCAGAATCTGAAGTGCTGAACTTGTTTGCTAATCGCTACATTATCAATAAGCAAACCCGTAAATTACAAGTGGTGAAACCTAAAGCCAACCCATTGGCTGCACGCTTAAGTCAACATGCCAATAAGGAGGCTATTTAATGTCTGAGGTTACGGCAAGTACCGAAACAACACTGGTTGGCACTGGCATGCTGATTGAGCAACTGCTTCGTGGTGAGTTTATTTGTCGCACCACCAATGAAGATGGCTGGCGCGCCCTGAAAAGCAGTGCCACCTTTGATAAAGTGGAGCAGTATTTAAATCAAATCAACCGCACGATTTCTTCTGCAGCAGAAGGTGATGTGTTCTTTTGCGGCTACCAGCAACTGGGTGAGCAAGAACGTAAAGTGATTTCTAGCCAGTTTAAAGATATTTGCTCGGCGCTTATTCCGCTGGTGGAATGGTTGGTGCTAGTACAAGAAAGTAGCGGCCAAGATGCGCCTTTAAGTGAAGGTGCGCCAATACGCTTAACTGAGCTGCAAGCGCGTATTGAAGATACGCCAGCGTTTATGGAGCAGCTCGCTAAGTTGAGCCAATATCGCTTATTTGGCTCAACCAGTAGCAATGCCGACAACCAAATTAAATTGGTGTTTAAGCGCTTAGTGGAGTTGGGGTATTTGGTAAAACCTAATAGCGAGAAACAAATTTATATTGCCACCGGCAAGCTTGATTATTTGTACGAAGTGATTCGCTTTATTGATGAAACTGAAGGGTTAAGCCTTGAAGCGCAAGCTGAAACGGCTACCCAAAAGGATTTATTATGAGCAATAATTTACATCAAGCGGGGGTTAAGCTACTAAAACAGCTGAGTCGCCATTCTGATGTGGTTATGGATGCCTATCTTGCTGGCTCAGTGAATGAGCAAACCCATGACGCAGCAGTGATTGAGAAACTCAGAAAAAGTGGCATTTTATGGCGCCCAGAGCCCGATGAAGAACTGCGCTTAAAACGCTCGGTACGGGCGTTACTTGAAGAAGCTTTAAGTGATGAGCGTAATCGGCAAATTGATGCCAATGTCGGCTCGGCGTTTAGCACCATTAAAACACTGGCTGATCATTACAAAGAAGCAAGGCACAATATTGATTATGGCGCAGCAGAGGCGTATTTAGCTGACTTAAACGAGCACGTTTACAGCTTTACCGACAGCCTGCGCTACTCCATTCGGGTATTGTGGGGCCGTATTAATAATGAGTTTGGTTATGTTGGTAGTATTAGTGCCAAAATTCGTGAAAATGAATTAGCCCAAAGTCAGGTGTCTGAATTACTCAACGGCTTAGAAATGTTCCAGTTTAGTGAGCTTAGTGATACCGCCGGTGATATTCGCGAGCTAAGACGCTTACTGGTGACCAATCTGCAAGAAACCTTAAGTCAGTGCATTCAAGAAATTAGTGCAGTGCAAGGGCGCTTGCTAGAGCTACTGGGGCGTTTTCGTCAAATTCAGGGGCGTACTCGATTATTAAAAGGCTTTTTACTGCACACAGATTTGCATCCTGATTATCAACCTGATGATCATGTGGCGCATAAGTTTGTGCCGAAATTGTTTAACTGCGCTGAAGCCATCATTAAGCCTGCCAGTGTCGACGTTAATAACGCCAGCCATGAGCTTATTTTGCTCGATACGGTGGCGAGAATTAAAACCATTAGCCGCGACTTATTGCCGGCAAAAGTGCGTGAGCACGATGTGTCCATGACCATGACTGCGGTGGAGGATTTTGATATTCCTGATAATCCACTAAAGCTAGCGGTAGATGAATACTTCTGCGCCGTGATTGATTCAGGAGTTCGTCAATCAGCACTGGAATACTTAGAAGAGCATAAGTTGCACTGGGCATCTGAGAATTGGCTTTATCAAGTGATTGGCGGCTACGAAGGTTTGCCCGATGAGCACAAAGCTTATTTTGAACTTGAGCCCATAGGCCATCCTGATCCTGTTTATAACGGTAACTTTATGATCCATGATGTGGAGTTATGGCTGGCTTAAACTTGATAAGTGAATCATCCCAGAACTGATTTACAAAAAAGCTGTTTGGTGCCAACCAAGCAGCTTTTTTATGTCATTTCATTAGCGCTACAGCCCGAGCTTCAAAGCTGCATTAACCGATAATAGAATAAGCTGTAATGTTGTGGTAATTAAGCGTCTTGTTTGCATTAATGTTATCTTTGTTGGGCACTGGTTAATGCTGCCAGCATGGGATAAATAGAAGCAAATGTTGCGCTTTTATAAAACGCTAGTTATTAGCTTAAATTGTCGTCAGAGTTGTAGTGTTCTCAACTCATTAGCACTCTTGCGGTAGTGTATAATACTGTTAGTGTTGTGTTTTTTAGTCTTGAATCCTGCTAAAAATATTTATAATTCAACTGTTTTAGTTTAAGTTGTTTTAATTCAACAGTTTGGTGGTAGTTGTAAATGCTGCTGCTCAGTGGCCGCTCAAACTAATTGATCGATAGCATTGAATTAAATTGCTTCTTGTCCCAGTATCCTTGTCGTTAAAAATAATTAAAACAAATTTTCAGTCGAATTAACCTCAGTATTGAGCCTGTGTAAGTCGTTACAACAGCGAAATCAGCGTTAATTTGACTTTTATTAGGAACGTTCGCGATATGACCAAATCATTATCAAGCCGCATTTTTATCGGATTATTCTTTGGACTAATATTGGGCAGTATTGTCCAATTTGCCCTCAATGATGTCAGCTTCTTCTCAGGCACCTTAGTCAATGCTGCCAGCGGTATTGGTACCATGTTCGTTAATATGATCATGATGCTAGTGGTGCCACTGGTATTTGTCAGTATTGTTTGCGGCGTGTGTGAACTGCAAGATTTAAAGAGCTTTGGCCGTTTGGGCGGTAAAACCTTTAGCTTTTATATTATTAATACCTTGGTGGCTATCACAGCGGCATTTTTAGTCGCCATGTTACTGGAGCCAGGTAAAGGCGTTGATATGTCTAGCGATGGCGGCGTGAGCATTACTGCAACTGAGTTACCTAACTTAATGCAGCTGATTGTTAGCATAGTGCCTAATAACCCATTTGCCGCATTTACTTCAGGTAATATGCTGCAAGTTATTTTCATGGCCTTGCTGTTAGGCGGCGTGATTAAATCAATGGGTGAGTGCGTTAGCGGCGCAGTGCAAGGTTTTCAAACAGCCAATAAAATCATGATGCGCTTAATCACTGTGGTAATGAGCCTTGCGCCAATTGGTGTGTTTGCCTTGATGTTTAAATTAGCGGCAACCCTTGAGCCGGCTATTTTTGTCAGCGTGGTTGAATACCTGGTTATCATCTTAGCATTGCTGTTGTTATGGATTTTTGTGGTTTACCCTACAGCAGTGTCGATTTTCACCCCGGTATCAGCCTCGAGCTTTCGTGAAAAAACCAAAGAGCAGATTTTATTCTCGCTTTCTACCGCCAGTTCAAATGCGACCATCCCTGTGACCATGCGTACCTTAACCGATAAGTTAGCTGTTAGCCGCGCTGTCGCTGGATTCGGGGTGCCACTCGGGGCAACGATGAACATGGGCGGAGTGTCAATTTACATTACTATCGCGATTTTCTTTGTGGCCAATGCTTTTGGTATGCCAATTACAGCAGAGCAAATTCCAGCATTGTTATTTAGTGTGTTTTTATTGTCAGTGGGCGCTGGTGGCGTACCCGGCGGCGGCATGGTGATGATTGGTGTGCTTATCTACCAATTAGGTTTACCAGTCGAAGCCTTTGCCATTGTGGCAGCACTTGATCGTATTATTGATATGGTACTGACATCTTGTAACGTAGTGGGTGATACTGCGGTATTAACTATAGTGGATCAAACGGAAAAACCACATCAGCTTAATGCTGAGGCATAAGCTCGCTATTTAATCGTAGCTAAAGCGCTAACATTACATAGCCTGCAATTGCAGGCTATGTTGTTTTTAAAACTTAGCTCTCTATTAGCTCAATCATTACTAATCACTAATAGCTAGCAAGATCAAAAAAACCGCCAGCAGGCGGTTTTTTAATAGTAGCTAAAAGCGCAATTAATCAATTGTCGGCTCTTGGCTGTAATCAACATCATGGTAGCTTAAGCAAGTATCCACTTCGTTGGCGCTACCAAGAATAACAGCAACACGTTGATGGATAGCTGTTGGTTCGATATCTAGGATATCACCATAGCCTGTAGATGCTTTACCACCGGCTTGTTCAACCAATAAAGCCATAGGGTTGGCTTCATACATTAAACGCAGCTTGTACGGCTTTTCAGGGTTCTTATTATCGGTTGGGTAAGCAAAGATACCGCCACGACATAATACGCGGTGAACATCACCCACCATTGCAGCAATCCAGCGCATATTGAATGACTTTTCACGGGGCCCAATAGTGCCTAATACTAAGTCAGCAATGTAAGTTTGCATTGGTGCTTCCCAAAAGCGCTGATTGGACATATTGATCGCAAATTCAGCGGTATCTTTACTGATACTCACTTCTGCTGTGGTGAGCAGGAACTCGTTAGTGTCAGGATCTAAGGTATAAAGTTGAGTACCTTGACCTGTGGTGAGCGCCATCATGGTTGATGGGCCGTAAAGCACATAACCTGCGGCAACTTGTTTGCGGCCACTTTGTAAAAAGCTTTGCTCGTTAAACTCGCCTTCGCCAGCAGGTAGCACTGAGAAAATCGTCCCTACCAGTGAGTTGATATCGATATTTGATGAACCGTCTAGAGGATCAAAACAAACTAAGTATTCGCCGTCTTGATTGACTTCAACAACATAATCTTCTTCTTCAGATGCAAGACCGCGAACATTGCCTTCAGCTTTAAGTGCATCTTTGAGCATGTCATTGGTAATCACGTCGAGTTTCTTTTGGGTTTCGCCTTGAACATTTTCTTGTTCAGTAGCGCCCAAAACACCAGCTAATGCACCATGTTGCACTGCTTTACTAATTGCTTTTGAGCAATCGGCAAGGCTAAGTACTAATTGTGAAAGCGAAGCTGATACTGCTTGGTTGGTCAGGGTTTGTGTCAAAGTTTGCATGCTTGTTCCTAAGACAGTAGAGGTTAAGGTCGGTAACCAGTGGTTAATGTTTTATTTTATTATCAAGGATAATACCTCAGATTTGTCCATATTACAGCGTGAAAAAGATGAGCAATATATGACTTGCAGTAGATTTGTTATAAACTCGCTGGTAAATAATGCTTTCAGTTGATTTTTGGTTAAATTAATATTGGCAGCGAAAATAATAATAACGATAAATATAAATTTATGGCTTCCCAAGGATTGATAATGACTAAAAAATGGAAATCGACCGCGGCGTTGATGCTGTCGGCAATTCCGCTAGTGTTTACTGGCGCTCTTATTTCAGATCATGCAATGGCCTCTACCATGAAAATATCCGGCAATACCACTCCACTGACCATAGAAAGAATTCATGCATCACCAGCCTTGGCCGGCGCTAGCCCTCGGGGATTAAAACTGTCTCCCGATGGTAGCCGAGTGACGTATCTTGCTAGCCGTGAAGATAACCAGCATTTTTATGACTTATGGCAAATGGATATCAGCACTGCAAAGCGCAGTATGTTGCTTAATGCCGATAAGCTGGCTGGGGGCGAATTATCTGATGAAGAAAAAGCCCGCCGCGAACGTCAACGTATTTATGGTCAAGGGATCATGGAGTACTTTTGGGCTGATGATGGCCAAGCGTTATTAATTCCAGCTGCAGGCAAGCTGTATTTTTATACCTTGGCGGATCAAAAGGCGCAGGCATTAAATACCGGTGAAGGCTTTGTCACTGATGCGCGTTTGTCCCCTAAAGGCCGTTATGTGTCATTTGTGCGCGAGCAAAATATTTTTGTACTGGAGCTGGCAACAGAAAAGCTAACTCAGCTGACGTTTGATGGTAAAGGGCCGATTAAAAACGGCATGGCAGAGTTTGTCGCCCAAGAAGAAATGGGCCGAATGACAGGTTACTGGTGGTCGCCAGATGAATCAGCTATCGCCTTTACTCGTATTGATGAGTCAGGTGTTGAATTAGTCACCCGTAATGAGATTTATGCTGACGGTATAAAACTGACTGAGCAGCGTTATCCTTATGCGGGTAAAGCCAATGTTGAGATTGAACTTGGCGTGATTGAGCTGGCGAGTAAAGCAGTGCAGTGGATTGATTTAGGTAAAGAGAAGGATATGTATTTACCGCGAGTAAAATGGCTGCCAGATAGCAAGCAGTTATCATTTCAATGGCAAAGCCGCGATCAGCAGGCATTGGACTTACGCATCATTAACCTTGGTTCAAAACCTGGTTCAGACGTTAAAGCTAACACGGTTGTCAAAGAGCGCAGCCAAGCATGGGTAAACCTTAACGATGACTTACATTTCTTAAAGCAACAACAAGCGTTTATTTGGGCCTCAGAGCGTGATGGTTTTAAGCACCTTTATTTATTTGACCTGTCGGGTAAACAAATAAAGCAATTAACCACAGGGCTGTGGGCGGTTGATGATCTTGAGTTTGTGGATGAGCAGGCGGGCTGGGTGTATTTTTCAGGCCGAAAAGACACAGTTGTTGAACGCCATTTATATAGAGTGTCATTAACCAGTGACAAGATTGAAAAACTATCAACTAAAGCCGGGATGCACTCAGCAGTCTTTGCTGATAAAAAACCAATTTATTTAGATTACTTCAATAGTTTAATTCAGCCGCCACAGGTGAGTTTGCACAATGACACTGGCGAGCATTTAATGTGGGTAGAACAAAATGAAATTAACCAAACCCATCCTTTGTATGACGTTGCGGGTTTATGGCAAATACCAGATTTTGGCCAATTAAAGGCTGAAGATGGCCAAAATCTGCAGTACCGATTATTTAAACCCACTGATTTTGATGCCAGCAAAAAAAAACCAGTAGTTGTTCGAGTATACGGTGGGCCACATGCGCAATTAGTGGTTAATAGCTGGAGTGAAGCGGATTACTTTACCCAATATCTATTACAACAAGGCTTTGCTGTATTTCAATTAGACAACCGCGGCTCAGCCCATCGTGGTACTAAGTTTGAATACGTTATTTACCAGAATATGGGTGATGCAGAAGTTAACGATCAAAAAGTGGGCGTAGATTACTTAAGAAGTCTGCCATTTATTGATGGCGATAATATCGCTATTTATGGTCATAGTTATGGCGGCTATATGGCGTTAATGAGCCAGTTTAAAGCCCCTGATTATTTCAAAGCGGCAATTTCAGGTGCGCCCGTGACCGATTGGCGTTTGTATGACACCCATTATACCGAGCGCTATATGGGTCACCCTGCTAAGAATAAACAAGGTTACGATGCCAGCAGCATTACCCCTTATGTGGAAAATTATCAGTCTGGTTTGCTGATGTATCACGGTATGGCTGACGATAATGTGTTGTTTGAAAATAGCACCCGCGTATATAAAGCGCTGCAAGATGAAGGCAAGTTATTTCAAATGATAGACTACCCTGGCTCAAAGCATTCTATGCGCGGTGAAAAGGTGAGGAATCATTTGTATAAATCCTTAGCTGCCTTTTTAGAACGCGAGCTTAAGTAGCGCTGTTTATAGCAAATGGGTAATAGGTAATGGGTTGGCAATAATAGCCCATTAGTTATAGATCACTTGTTATCGTCCATGAGGGATAGTTCATTTTTAATAGCCCATAAAAAAGCCAAGTCACTGACTTGGCTTTTATTTTCATTTGCTACCCAATGAGCTTAATCAAATAAGCACATTAATTGCAGACGAAATTAATCTTCTAAGTTACCACAAAAACGGTAACCTTCACCGTGGATAGTTGCGATGATTTCTGGCGTGTCTGGTAAGCTTTCGAAGTGCTTACGGATACGACGGATAGTCACGTCAACAGTACGGTCATGTGGCTTAAGCTCACGGCCAGTCATTTTCATTAACAAGTCTGCACGAGTTAAGATTTTGCCTGGGTTTTCTACAAAGTGAAGCATCGCACGGAATTCACTGCGAGGTAATTTGTAAGACTCACCTTGTGGGCTAACTAAAGAACGGCTGTTGATTTCTAAGCTCCAACCGTTGAAACGGTAAAACTCAACTGAACCTTTTTCTTCGGTTTCAGCGCCAGCGCTGTTTACACGAGTTAATAGGTTACGAGCACGGATAGTTAATTCACGTGGGTTAAATGGCTTAGTGATGTAGTCATCAGCGCCAATTTCTAAACCAAGGATCTTATCAACTTCGTTATCACGGCCAGTAAGGAAAATAAGGCCAATGTTATTAATTTCACGAAGTTCACGGGCTAATAATAAACCGTTTTTACCAGGAAGGTTGATATCCATAACAACAAGATTAATCTTATTATCCTGCATGGCTTTATGCATTTCTGCGCCATCGTTTGCTTCAGTTACTACATACCCTTCGGCTTCAAAAATACTACGTAGAGTATTACGGGTTACAGCTTCATCTTCAACAATAAGAATGTGTGGGTTTTGCATGTCATTTACCTAAATTAAAAACAATTCGATTCTAGTCATGTTGCACTAGGGCTGTGGCGTTATATAGCTAAGAAAACGCCGATAATTTATAAATTCACGATAGGTGTTTATCTATGTCTGCCCTGAACAAAACACGCTTCATGACTAACTACATTATATAAACCAGTTTAAGGCACTAATATTTATCGCACTTCTATAAAAGAGTTATACGTGACGTAAATTTTGATCATAAAAAATCAATATTCAGATCGTATGCTGAGCTTGAGTAAGCTCACAACCTGTCAAAATATCTGTAAAACCGATGATTCATATAAACTAAGAGATTAAATTGCTGATTAAAGTTCCTTCGCAACCTAATTTTGTCCTACATTTATATTCAGTCTTTTAAAATGTAGAACACATTTTAAAAGCTTGAACACTTTACCAAGATTTAATTTCAGTAAATGTAGTCGCTTGTGTCACAACTTAGCGTTATGTAGCAAAATCTAGCTAGTGTGAGATATTGTACTCGTTTTAGGCATTTGTTAACAAATGAAATGTTAACAAATTTACGGGGAAGATTTGTTACAAAAATGCTTTTTGTGGTAAGTTTATGATTTTTAAGTCAAATATAATTATTATTCTTGTGACTTACATCACACAGGGTGTTGGTCCAAGTCTTGGTTTGCTACACTGAATTGGTATTAATTGAGAAAAATAAATGATGAATAATTCAATAGATAACCTTTGGTTTAAGTATCAAGGGACCCAATTTCTACTTACTCAGCGCCTTTCTTACGCTGTCCCCTTCGCCATTGTCACCGCCCATAATCCCTTAGGCAGCCAATTGAATCCGTGTCAAAACCGTTTGTTAGATAGGCGACTTCAACGGAAAATTCAGCAATTTAATAGCCCCTATCGTTGCTTAATTGGCGCGGCGCCAGACTTATCTCATATGGAAAAAAGTTGGGCAGTCTTTATAGAAAAAGACCAAGCGTTAGCGTTAGGCCGAGAGTTTAAACAGCTCGCTATTTACTATGTTGATAATGGGGTGTTGTCATTACTTGCCTGTGGTGAAGCACCTGACAAGGAAGTGTTAATTGGCGAGTTTGGCCCACGAACGGTTTTAGTTAATGAATTACCTGATTTGCACGATGAATAACATGATCGGCGATTAAGTGACATTTGTATCAGTTATCGAGGATGTTTAATATCAGTAACTCCTTCTATAGGTACTTAGTTAAGTGCCTTTTTTTATTGTTATTTTTATATTTTTATTAGGGCAATGGCTATTTATATACTGTTGAAACTTGATTGTTAATATTGAAGCTTAATTGTGCAGTTTAGTTGAAGGTTTTAACTCAATAACCTCGAGTTTACATTGAGGTTATTACTTTTTGTTTTTTAATCACTATTGTTTTATATCACTTTTTTGTTTCAAATTATAAATAACAGCTTACATGATACTATTTTGAGCTCAGTGTCTCTATTTACGTATTGTGTTATTTGACGACTTTATGGCATATCCCAATTGACTTGAGTTGTTATTTATTGGTATTTTCATGCTCTTCCTGTGGGAAGAAACAGAAGAGGAGCGTTAGCTAGGTAGTAAGTTCGAGGAAAACCAATTCCTATGACAGCTTATGAGGGAGATTAGCGCCGAGGTACTGGTATGTTTGGTTGGCATTCGGTATCGGTCGTTTAGGTTGAATCCTAGCGATTGTCACCTATTTTTTGGTGGAGAGCTTCTGGTGAAAGATTGCTGTTTCCCTTCTTTAAGGGTGCGTTATCACTGCACCAGGCTCTTCGAACGAAGTAAGTTCGGAGTGTAATCATGTTTTTAAGTACTAAATTTCAATTTGTTCAAATACAGTCTACTCAGTCCATGTTTACTGAAAGTATGTCTAGTCAAAGTGTACCTACTAAAAGTATGTCTACGAATGTCGTGGAGGTATCAGCATGAGTTTAGTTGTTGCTAAGTTCGGTGGCACCTCAGTTGCTGATTTTGACGCCATGAACCGCTGTGCGGACATTATTTTAGCCAATGCCAATACCCGCGTCGTTGTTGTTAGTGCTTCTAGCGGTGTCACTAATTTACTGGTTGAGTTAACTCAAGCCAATGTGAACGACCAACGCCGCTTAAGTTTAGTCACTCAAATTGCTAAAATTCAATATGACATTGTTGATAAGCTGGCGCGTCCACAAGATGTAGCTGCTACGATTGATAAGCTATTAAGCAGAATGGCAGTGCTTAGTGATAAGTTAGTGCTCGATAGAAGCAAAGCCATCATTGATGAGCTGTTATCCATGGGTGAGCAATGTTCATCATTGTTGTTCTCTGCGGTTATTCGCCAAAAAGGAACGCCATCAAGTTCATTTGATGTGCGCCAAGTATTAAGAACCGATAGCCATTTTGGTAAAGCAGAGCCGCAAATTGAGCAAATTGCGCTCCTAGGCGCGGAGCATTTACAGCCGTTATTGGCTCAGCAAGTGATCGTGACTCAAGGTTTTATTGGCGCTGATGAAGCAGGCAACACCACCACCTTAGGCCGTGGCGGCAGTGATTATTCAGCTGCGTTATTAGCTGAAGCCTTAAAAGCAGATGCGGTAGAAATTTGGACTGATGTGGCCGGAATTTATACCACTGACCCACGTTTAGCGCCTAATGCGAGACCTATCGCTGAAATTAGCTTTAATGAAGCGGCTGAGATGGCTACCTTTGGCGCTAAAGTATTACACCCTGCGACGATTTTACCGGCCGTGCGTCAACAAATTCAGGTGTTTGTTGGTTCCAGTAAAGCACCTGAACAAGGTGGAACTTGGATCCGTCATCAAGTAGAAGATGCCCCGGTTTATCGAGCTGTGGCTCTAAGACGCGATCAAACTTTATTAAACCTGCATAGCTTACAAATGCTCCATGCTCAGGGCTTTTTAGCGCACACCTTTGCCACGCTTGCTAAGCATAAAATTTCAGTTGATTTGATTACCACCTCAGAAGTTAATGTGTCACTAACGCTTGATAAAACCGGTTCTGACTCCAGCGGGCAGGGGTTATTAAGCGAGTCATTACTGCAAGAACTATCACAAAATTGCCGTGTAAGAGTGGAAGATAAATTAGCTTTAGTGGCGATTATTGGTAATCAAATAGCGTCAACAGCAGGTATTTGCAGCCGAGTTTTTGGGGTACTTGAACAGCATAATGTGCGCATGATTTGCCAAGGGGCTAGCCCACATAACTTATGTGTTCTCGTCGCTGAATCTGAAGCCGCAGATGTGGTTAACTCTCTGCACCAAAACTTATTTGAATAATTGCTAACGTGGCAGGTATGACATCAGTGAATTCAATTACAGAACAGGCTAACGATTATTCAGCCACCATGTCTCGGGTTGAAGTGGGAGAGCTTGCCACAGGCCAAGCTTTAACGGCGCCACTGTTTAGCTTTAAAGGCTCAGATGACGCCGCGCCCAGTGTTTATATTCAGGCCAATGTTCATGGGGCTGAAGTGCAGGGTAATGCGGTGATACATCAGCTGATGACTTTACTGCAAGACTACACTGTATTAGGCGATATTCACTGCGTGCCATTAGCCAACCCTTTAGGCATTAATCAAAAAAGTGGCGAGTTTACCTTAGGGCGATTTGATCCTATCACTGGGGTGAATTGGAACCGAGAGTATTATGATCAGTCACTTGATATTGCGAGCTGGTTCACTGAGCATCAACACTTTGCCGACAAGGACTTGTTTAGTGCTTTTAGGCAAACCTTAGTCAATAATTGCCAGCAACGTTTAGCCAACCCTTGGGGTATTAGTACCGGGCATCGCTTAGCGGTGACATTACAACATATGGCCCATGGCGCTGATATCGTGCTTGATTTACATACCGGGCCTAAATCTGCAAAGCACCTTTATTGCCCTGAGTATGATGCAGCCGCAGCCGCGTTTTTCTCGATCCCCTTATCGTTAATTATCCCCAATGAATTTGGCGGCGCCATGGATGAAGCGGTTTTTTGTCCATGGTGGCAATTAACTGAATATGCAGCGTTAAAAGGGCGCATATTCGATGTGCCTGTGGCGGCTTTTACCTTAGAGCTAGCAAGCCAAGAACGTATTGATATGGCAGATGCTAAAAATGATGCCCTAGGTATTTTGGCCTATTTGAGCCATCGGGGAGTGATCAAAGAGCATGTTGCTCCTGCCAGCATGAAACGCTGGGGCTGTTACTTAAAGGATTATAAAAAGTTTCATGCCCCTAAAGCGGGTTTAGTGGAATACTGCGCAGCGGTTGGTGAGCCGTTAGCTGCTGGCGAGCCTTTAGTGACCTTATTAAGGTTAGATCAGTACGGCAGTGATAATGCCGTCACTTCGGTGAGTTTGCCGATAGATTGCGTGCCAGTGCTGCATTTTGCTTCAGCTTCAGTCCATCAAGGCACTGAGCTGTATAAAGTCATGACTAAGGTATTTGAAATTCCATAAGCTAAATAGATAAGTTAATTTTTTTTCAGCAAGTTAAGCCCGTAGCTAGTTCTTACGGGCTTAGTTTTTACGGACTTAGTTCTCTCAGGCTTAGTTCTTGCTAGCTTAGTTGATGTTAAGCACTGCTATTTATTTGACTAGCTTCTTAATATTTCTAATGGCATCGACAGCATTTCATCGCCAGATGCAGCAAAATACCAAATAATAGCAATCAGTAAGCCAACCGTAATGAAGTACCACAAGGTCGAGAAGATTTGCCCATAACGGTCAAGGGGCAATAAATGACTTTGATGACGGCTTTTCCATTCAAATACAATCTCAAGACTGCCAATTAATAATAAGAAGCCCAGTAATGCCAGTCCAAGGCTGTAGCTAATGAATACCCCAGCGGCTGCGCCTGCGATACAGGCGATTAGACCCACCATGCTATTCATCGAAAAGGTGATACTTTTTAAAATATGACCACCATCTAAAGGCAGTATCGGCAATAAATTAAAGAGGTTTAATAGGGCGTTAAAGCTGGCCAGTCCGGCAAAAAAGATATTACCCGTCAGCCAATAAGCCAGCATACAGCCGATGGACATAAACAGGCCAAAAGTCGGCCCCATAATAGAGATCACCACGTTCTGCCAACGGGTATTAATACGCTCGTCACTAACAGCAAGGCCGCCCATAAATGGGATCAAATAAATCCCTTTGGTTTTCATGCCAAAGTGTTTCATTGCTTTGATATGACCATATTCATGGATAACCAAACAGGCAATCAAGGCTAATGCAAACTCAATTGAAAATAGCCAAGAGTAGGCCGCCACACTGGCTGCAGCGAGCATGGTTTTAATCACTTTGGCGCTTTTAAGTAACTTAAAACCTAGAGAGGCTAAGCCAACAAAACTGAATTTTTGTTGTTTAACTGGGGCCACCTCAGGGGTTTGTCGTTCTATGTCCTTGCTGTTACGCTGGCCATCGGCAATGGTGTTATTGTCCACCAAAACCGTATAGTTGATGATAAATGGTTGCCACTGCACATCAGACTCTAAGCGCACTTTCATGACTTGGCGGTTGGTTTGGGTGATGACATCATCATGACTGGGTTCTGCTAGTGAACTCGGTCTAGACAACTCAAATTCGTGGATAGTAAAGCTTTGATTATCAGCAGAAGCCGACTTTTGCGAAACCAGTTGATTATCCCAATAGAGCTGTTGCCAGCCAGCCATGGAGCCCTCTAATCGTAGGCGTTTTCCTAGGCATTCTATGTTTAACAGTTCCATGCTTGATACTCGTATTACGGGATAAAATGTGGAACAGCATTTTGCCTGAGTCGTGAGGCTGACTCAAGAAAATTCAGACTCAAGAAATTCAACCGTTTCAATTCCTTGTCTAATAGTACTGAAAATAAGCTTTGCGCTGCAGCAATGACCATTTAGCTGGGCATGTTGGCGTACATAATGAATGAAAGTCATTAAGTCGATAGCCTGAGTGCTTAATGCTAATTGAGGCAATGCGGCTACGGTTATAGGTTGGCTGGTATCTGTTGCTGAGTTGATGGAAATATCGAAAGTATTGCCTTCACTGTCGAGTAACTTATCGCAGGTACCTGCAATATGAGGAGTTAAGCAGCAAAACTCTAGCCAGTCTCTATCACTAGCTAGATAAATAAGCTCGTCACAGCTTTGCTGCTTGATGACTGCGGGCCAACAAATACTTTGCATGATAAAACCTGTAGGCGGTGACACTGAGTAACCATTGATAAACTCAATGATTTAAGGCCACACTATTGCCGCTTGAAGTATGTACCCGTTACATAGTGCAACTATCGGTTGCCATAATCAAAACTAATTTCATTTTGCTTATTCATGACGAGGCAAGGGCCGTGCTCCCGTTGGGTTGTATTTTTAGACGGGCCAATATTAATTTTAACGTTGGTAAAGATATGCTTTTTGGCCTGAATAAAATGCTTATTATAGTAGCCATCGGCATCTTGCTGTAATTGCTTGAACTGCGCTTCTAACTGCGCACGATTGCTGGCGAGTTGTTTCTTTTCATCCAGCATCATTTTTACTTGCTCTATCATGCCTGCATCGGTTTGCCATTCGCTTTTAGGTGGCAGCTTGCGTAATCTAGCTTCAATATCAAGGCCTGCAATGACAAGCTGTTTGATTTTATCATGGGTAGTTTTGACTTCTGCGCGAATTTGAGCTTGATCCATGGCGCAAAATAATGCGGTTTTAGTGCCTGCTGTAGCGCCAATTGCCACCGCATGAATGCCTTTGCTAGCGCTCGCCTTGCCACCAACCAGATCGCCTCGTCTGCCGCTAGGATCACTCACTGTGATGACACCGTTTGAACATGCGTGACTATGAAGTAATTGCTTGGTCACTAAGATATCATTGTCAGCATTAAGGCTTGAGTATTGCACGAATTGTGCGCAAATTTGTCCTTGGGCATTAATTGTGGTGCTAAGTTGATGCTCTTTAATTTGGCGACCAATGATGCCTTTACTGACAATGATATCGCCTTTGGCATCCAGTGTTGCTGAGTCCACAAACCCCATGACGGTAATATCGCCGCTACTTTTCACTTGCATGCCTTCATGGACATCACCGCTAATTAACACGCTGCCTTCAAAGTTCACATGGCCAAAATTGACATCAACGTCTTTAATTTGTAGTACATCATCCACTTGCATGCCAAGGCGGGTTTCAACTGGCTGACCTGAAACTGTCGCAATTAATAAGTTAGGATCATTGACGGCCAGTTGAGTGCCATTACCTGGCTGCATAATCATGTCTTTGCCGGGGATTTGCGGCAAAACATCACCATTGACGTTATAACCTGCAACACCATCTGTAGCAGGGGTTTTAATCATTAATACATCGTTTGGTTTTACCATGATCATGGCGCCCAAATCGCGCATATCCACCGATCCATCTTCTCGCTCTTGGGGTTGCAATAAGCGCTCGCGGGCTAATGGCACTTGCCTTGCTAGGCTGGCATTGGTGCCATTTTGGGGCTGTTTACCGTGGGCGATCAGCGAGCGACATTGCTCACCTGGCGGTAAGGTGTCTAATTGTTGTAGTAGCGATAGGATGTTGGGTTTGCTTAAGCCCATTTTAACCTTATGGAATTTAAGCGCATTTAAAATGGTTGGCAGTGTTGGGTCTTGGCCGCCATAGGCAGACACCAAGCTCATTGAGGCTGACATTTTATCTTCGCTGATCTCGATGATGACTTTACCATCAAGGCGCTCAGCAATAATAAAAAATAATTCGTGTTTACCGCTATCGACACTGCAGTGACTATTTACTTCAGCGGTCGCCTTAGCAATGTTTTGCTCTAAGGGCCGCAGCATGGCAAATTCAGGCTGATTAAGTAACTGGGTTATATCATCTTCAGTGATTGGGCCGTGAAGATTAGGAGTAATACGGAGCTCAACTTGAGTTTGATCTACATTAAAAACCGCTAAATCTGAGGCTAGCATAAATTCCCTTATTTCTATGTTCTATATTTGCGCTTATTAGGCTGTCCAAATATAGAACCCTACGCCTTAGATGACGTTTATTATTAGCTAACAAAATGTAGCTTTTTTTAGGGATAAAAACTAGTCAGTAATTGGTTGTTTTATAACTAAATCAAATAATTTGTGAACTCCATAGCCGTGGAGCCGTTTTTGTTATTTATTAAATTGATATAATTTATATTTATTGTTTTCTGCTGGTACATTTACTTGGCCAAATTCGGTGGCAATGGTGTCTGCATAAGGCAGGTTTCGGTTAGCGACAATTTGCCACACCCCACCTTTTGCAAGACTTGACGCGCTTGATTTAACAAAGTTTTTGGCTATTTGGGTGGTTGCGGCTAAACCGTCATGAAATGGTGGGTTAGCAATGATGCCATTAAATTGGCCACTAATTTGATTAAAGCCATCAGATGGATAAACCTTTGCTTGCATGCCATTTGCGGCCAGAGTGAGTTCACAGGCTTTTAAAGCCATGGCATTAATATCAATACACTCAACAGATAAACTCGGGTTTGCTTTTAATAAGGCTGCGCTAATAACCCCAGCACCACAGCCAAAGTCCAATACGCGTTTTTCCAATGTCGGCAAATGAGATAGCAATAATTCAGTGCCTTGATCAAGACGTTTTTCACTAAATACGCCCACAAGGTTACAAATAGTGATCTCCCCTTGAGGGGTTGATAATAAGTATTGGCTTACCCAATTATTAAGGTCAAATACAGGTGCTTGGGCGATTAACTCACTGACAAATAATAAACAATGGCGGGCATTATCGCGCTTACTTGGGGTTGAGAAATAACCCGGCAATAGTTTTGCTAACGATTTAACCCCACCTTTATTTTCGCCAACCACAATTAAGTGCCCGCCTTGCTTTAAATGCTTGGCGGCGAGGTTAAATAAATAAGGCGCTAGGGGCTTAGCTTTTGGGAAATAGATAATAGCGACATCAAAGCGTTTTTCTGCATCGGTAGTTGGCAGCTGATGACCAAAGTGACTGCTTAAGCCTTTTTGTTGTTTTTGCGGCAATAATAAATAATGGTTAAAGTCTAATGCTAAGCTCGTCACAGATGCAGCGCTGTTAAGCAACTCAGCCGCCAAGGTATCAGCTTCATGATTTAGAATTAAAACATCTTGGTTTTCAATGAATTCAGCATTTCTTAAAATGACTTGAGAAGCGTTAGTAAGCACGAGATTAACCTTTGAAAAAATAATCTGTCGATTATAGCAAATACCGGCAATAAAAAGGGTGACAAAATTGTCACCCTTTAAGCTTTCTTCATCAGTAATTAATTACTGATAATAACAGTTTGGCTTTGGGGTAATAAACTCATCATCTTAGTGGCAATATCAGTGTTGTTTTGATGGCCACTGAACAGTCTTTCTCCTGGACCTGCGGCAAAAACCTGCACGTCTAATCCAGTGTGACCCAGTGTGGTCCAGCCGGTATTAGTGCGGGCATCAATGATTGTTAATATAGTGGCAGTAAGCTGCTTTTCACCCTGCATACGGGCGTTACTTAATTGAGTCAATTCTTCTTGGCTGGCGTCAAAGCCAATCAGTTGATTAAACTTAGTTTGCCAGTCATCAGTAGCAATTAACTGCTGAGCAATATTCGTTGGTGAGGCATTGATGGCGTGAATGAGTTGTGGCTGCCACTCATACTCACCATTAGTACCAATAGAAAGTCCGCCGGTGTTGTGATCGGCGGTAACCACCATCAAGGTGTCTTTACGTTGACGAACAAATTGCTCAACCACTTCAATGGCATTGGCAAATTCATCCATTTCGCCCATCACTGAGGCGATATCATTATCATGTCCAGCCCAATCTATCAGGCTGCCTTCAACCAGTAACACAAAGCCTTGGTCGTTTTGAGCTAATAGCTCTAAGGCCTTTTTCGTTAAGCTGCTAAGTTTATGGCCTTGCTTATCATCAATGACCCATGGCAGTTGCACTGGGGCAAATAAACCCAGTACTTTTGGCTCAGTGATACTATCAAGTTGCTCAAACTCGGTAATGTGTTGATAGCCTTTGTCTTTAAATTGCAGCAACAGTTCAGCTGAAAAATACTGTTGGCCGCCGCCTAAAATGACATCAGCATCGGTGTTTAAATATGATTGTGCGATGGCTTTATAGTTTTTGCGGTGCTCATTGTGCGTTAAAAACGCCGCAGGAGTAGCGTGGTTCACCTGACTTGATACCGCGACACCCGTGGATAAGCCTGCCGCTTTGGCAAGTTCCATAATAGTGGTCAGTGGGCGTTTATTTTCATCGACTGAAATCGCGCCATTATAGGTTTTAAATCCTGTGGCTAACGCGGTTGCCGAGGCGGCAGAGTCAGTCACATAACCGCTACTGCGAGCAGGGTAGGTACTTGCCATGCCCACTAACAGCCGATCGAATACGGTTTGCTCGATTTCTTGGGTATTGGGGTTGTCTTTAAAGTAGCGGTAGGCGCTGGTGTAAGCTGGGCCCATGCCATCTCCCACCATGATGACCATGTTTTTAGGTTTAGCTGCTGTAGTTGAAGCTTTGTTAGTGCTTTTTAGTGCTGTAATTGGCGCGACGATTACGGGGTCATCAATTACAACCTGTTCAATTGCTGCTTTTTCCGAAATGGCTTCGGAAGTAACAGCAGCTTCAGCTTGAGTTTGGCTAGCAGTATCAGTATTAATGGCGGCTTCAGCGATAAGTTCATTGGCAACAGTGGTATTAGAAAACCACAGGGTTAAGCTAAGCAGTAAGCCTAGCGTACGTCTTAAATGCATGTGTAGTCCCAAATGTGTTCGACAATATCAGCAGCAATGATCTCCACTGCTGCTATCCTTTTGATTTATGCTTTTTTATTGATACGCGCTTCAATTGAGTCCATCAACATCCCAGTAATATCCACATCAAATGCGGCTTCAATTTCTTTGATACAAGTTGGGCTGGTGACGTTAATTTCAGTTAGCTTGTCGCCAATCACGTCAAGACCAACAAAGATAAGCCCACGCTTTTTAAGCTCAGGTCCGATAGTGTTAGCAATATGCCAATCAGATTCCGATAACGGCTGCGCCACACCACGGCCGCCAGCGGCTAAATTGCCACGGGTTTCGCCTTTTTGTGGAATGCGTGCCAGTGAGAAGGGCACTGGCTGGCCATCGACCACTAAAATGCGCTTATCACCAGAAGTAATATCTGGAATAAAGGCTTGTGCCATGGCGTATTGCTGACCTTCATTGGTTAAGGTTTCAATAATAACGCCTAAGTTAGGATCATCTTTCTTAACGCGGAAAATTGAACTGCCACCCATACCATCAAGTGGTTTTAAAATGATATCGCCTTTGGCTTTATGGAAAGCGCGGATGCGTTGCTCATCTCTGGTGACTATGGTTTCTGGGGTGAATTCTGAGAACCACGCAGTAAACAGCTTTTCATTGGCATCACGTAAACTTTGTGGCTTATTAACGATCAGTGTACCTTGCTCTTCAGCGCGCTCAAGCATATAAGTTGCATAGATAAACTCAGTATCAAATGGTGGGTCTTTACGCATTAAGATGACATCAAGGTCAGCCAGTGGCGTATCAATACTGTCGCCTAATTCAAACCATTTTTCAGAATTTGCTGCAACAGTCAATGAACGCATGGTGGCAGTAGCCTCGCCATTAACCATAGCAAGATCATTCATTTCCATATAAAACAACTGATAACCGCGAGCTTGCGCTGCCATTAACATGGCGAAACTAGAATCTTTTTTAATGTTAATCTCACTAATTGGATCCATTACTATGCCGAGCTTAATCATACTTTTATCCTTATATTCTCAATGCATGCATCATTGATTAACCAATATCACCAAACCTAAGTTGCAAGGCGGTGATAGCCGTTAGCGAAGCGGTTTCTGTTCGTAATACTCTTGGACCGAGCAATACATCGGTAAATTGTTGGGTTTCTGTCATGGCGATCTCTTCTTCTGATAAACCGCCTTCAGGACCAATTAGCAAACGAACTTTATGGCTATCTTTACTCTCATCCAATGACAGACCATTAATACCATGTGCCGCTCTTGGGTGTAGGTTCAACTTTAGCGCATCGGTTTGCTCAGCGCACCACTGACTTAAGGTCATGGCTGGGCGCACAACAGGGACCACACTTCGCCCTGATTGCTCGCAAGCACTAATGACAATTTTTTGCCATTGAGCGATTTTTTTATCGAGCCGTTCGCCATTAAGTTTGACTCCACAGCGATCTGAAAATAGCGGGGTTATGGTGCTGACACCCAATTCAACAGACTTTTGAATAGTAAAGTCCATGCGGTCACCACGAGAAATAACCTGGCCTAAATGTAAATCTAACGGTGACTCTGAATCATTTGCCGTTTTTGTAATGATTTCCACAGTGACATTCTTTTTATTGGCGCTGATGATATTGGCTAAATAGTCATAACCATCACCGCTGAATAAACTGATTTGCTCACCTTGTGTCATACGCAGCACTCGGCCAATGTGGGCTGCACCGTCTTCATCAAGCTTTACTTGTTGGTTGAGCGCTAGCTCATTGACGGGCTGATAAATTCTTGGAACTCGCATAAATAACAATCCTTAATCAATGAGGCTGAGGGTTTGGCATTGTTTTAAGACAATTTTATTATGGTTACCCTGTTTTTCTGCAATTAAACGATCCCGCAGGCATTCTGTTTCGTTGACAGGGTAATAGCTGTTCCAAACTTCAAACAAGCGTTGTTGGCTAGATGAAATCGACAACCCATAAGTGTCTTGCATGTAAAAATAGGTTCTGGCAATAGCGCCGCGGCTTTGCTCAGGTGGTTGCACCTTTCGGCCCTTAAAGTCGACTACCATATCACATTGGCCATATAGGGTAGACTTTGCATTCCACTGACTAAAACGGTAATTGCTTCTGTCGCCGTTGACTTCACCCACGGTTGGAGTGAGGTTGTGTAAGTCGGCTTCCATTTTCTTAAATTCTGGGCTAACTCTGCCGCAATTTTTTCTGCCACCATCTTGCCAGCATTGTTCCTGATGGCCAAACTCCCAAGCTGAAACCACATGTTCCCATTCAATTCTGTTAGCTCTAGGGATTTGTTTCCTAACCTGATAACCACAGCTTTCTAAATCGGGTTTCCACTGCTTACCGACCACCTTAATGTCGCAGCCACAATAAAAACTGCTCATGGGGAGCGAGCTACTATAAATCTGCTGAGCAATTTTTTTAGCACTTCGAAAACTTTTCGGGTGTTCAGCTGCGTGTAAATTTGATGACGTTAAAATGATAGCGGTGAAAAGCACTAACAGCCACAGAGGCTGTAAAATATGTTTTAAATACTGTTGCACAAAAGACCCTGATTTTTATATACGGCACAGGCGTTATACGGGTGGTATAGCCTGATATTTGCGAAGGATGGTAAGGGATTGAAACTGGGGATGCAATCAATTGTGTTATTTCAATGCTAACAATGGCAAATATCACTATAAGTGAATGATAAATATTAGGATAAAGTAAAATTATTTACGGCTATGTTTTGGCTGTTAGTACCTGTGAACAGCGGATACAACGGTATTGAGTTTGATTGCGAGTGACTTTGTTGTGGCGGCGAATACTGAGCATGACCGGGCCGCACTGACAATGATACTGAAACTGTTTACCTGCAACGGATTTAGTGTCCAGTTGATGGGTGGTGTCTGCAGGTATTTGATAAATGCCGTTCATTAACTGTTGCCACTCTTTACCGTGGGGCTTCACTTTGCCAAACAGTTGAAAGCACAATAAATGACTAACTTCATGGGGCACCACTTGGGTTACAAATGCATCGACATTCTCTTCTAGTAACACTGGGTTAAAGCGCAGTTTATTCAATTGTAGATGCGCAGTGCCAGCGCTTTTGCCTCTTAAGCTAAATAGAATGCTCGGACGGGGAAATTTTCGCTGCAGTTGCTGCTCGGCCAATTGATAGTCGGATTCTATTTTCAATAATACTTGCTGTTGGGCTTCGGTTTTCGGTAATGGAATACGAGCCTCTGAAGCAAGATGTTTAGTACAGGTATTTGCTATGGGGGTTGATGTTCGGCGTGCGAAAATAGATTTGAACATAATAAGCTAATCGTAAAGAGTTGTAAGTTGCTGTAGGCGAAATCGCCTGCTGATAAGGCTATAATAGCATTATCAGCAGGGCATAAAACTAATGCTAAAGCGAACCCGCAGCAAGTTTTACCATTTCGCGGATTTGCTGCACCATTTTCCATTCCATTTCTGCATCAAAACCTGCGACTCTGGGAGTATGAATATGGCCAACCGGTAAAGTACGGTTAAATTGTTGCTTTAATAAAATGCTGCGATATGAAATCTCATTAGATAAATAACCGCCGCCAGAGCCTTCTACCGATTGCTCGTTAGCCAGTTCGTAAATTGACTTAGCATCAAATTGACCTCTGCTAATGCTGGTCACTTGATGATTGTCATTGATGCTCCAGTCACCTTGGGCTTGCTTCATGGCAGAGACAGGCAGTGAAAACTCCACAAACTCGGGACCGTTTAAGTTACCGCCATTAAAAAGTGGAGCCATTGGGGTGGTTTTATTTGCACCAGTATAAACGTTCAAATTGTCAGGTGCTGCTGCGCTGCGACCTCTTGCGGGGAAGCGCTCTAAATCAAAATTATCACGCCCCATACTGACAGTAAAAATCATATCAACACTATTATCACGATACATAGGCGTTAATAGTGATTCGATCATGCCGTTATCAAAGTCGGCAAAACGCACCGGGATCATCACAGTTTCGATTTGAGCTTGTTTGCCATTAACATTAAAAGTGACGCCATCTAAAGCCAAGGCTGTTAATCCTGATGGGTTACTTTGATCAATATGCTTATCTAAAAAGAATGGGTCAAAACCTGTGACGAGAATTTTAATTTGGCTTTCGGGTAAAAACTGAATGTCGCTTAAGCCTCTTGAAGACTTCTCAAACGCTTTAATCAAGATGTCACGCTGCCAAGGGACAATATTATAACCCGCATGGGCGGTTTTTAAGGTCTCTCGCATAGCAAGGCGACTCCAATATAGGCCGCGATCATCGTGTTTGCCTGACTGAACATCGGCTACCGCTTGCTGCCATAGTTGGGTGCCTTGGGCTGCGACCATTTGGGTAATGACCAGCTCATCAGTTGAGTTAACCAGCTTGTTACCTAAGCTGCTATTAAAGTGTTCATATTGATTAACCACGGCAGGCATTGAGCTCAGCGCTGTGGGTAAACGTAACTCTTCAACGTCTCGTTGTATGCTGAAGCCTTGGGCAACAGTAGGGGCTGAAGTTAGCAATAAGGCAGTAAAAGCTGCCAAAGCAGTACGGTTAAATAAGGGGGCAAACAAGGGCTTGAACATGACTATTCCTTTAGGATGTTTTATTTTTATGAGTTTAATTTAACACGGCTTTAGCACTAATTCATTATTGATTGTAATGACTCTTGGCTACCATATCGTTTCGCGAAAAAATCTAAAAAGGCGCTAATATTACTGGCTAATTGCCGTCTACTTGAATACACCCCGTACACTTTGAAGGGTTCCATAGGCCACTCTTGCAGTAATGGCACTAAACTGCCTGCTGCCAGTTCTTGCTTACAGCTATTATTGGATAGCATGGCGATACCAAAATCATCTTGAGCGAGGCGTTTGACCATACTGGCACTATTGACCCTGACCTTGCGTTTAAAGGTGGCCATGGTTTTACGATTACCTTTACCTACCGGCCAAATAGGCGCCGACATGCTGGTGCCTAATAATATGCCACTGTGCTGGGCCAGCTCTTGAGGGGTTGCTGGTGTGCCTGATTTTTTGAGATATCCAGGGCTTGCAACTAATATAGGTTGGCGTTCAAACAATAACCGCGCCACTAAGTCAGAAGATTCTAATGGGCCATATTTTATGGCAATATCATAACCTTCGCCGACTAAGCCAACATTACTGTCGGTGAATTGAACGTCGAGCTCGATGTTGGGATAAAGGCGCATGAAGCTACTGCAAAGGGTGGCAATGACGTCTTGAGAGAATGACACCGGAATGGCAATCCGCAATGAACCGGAGATATCGCTATGGGTATTTTCGATAATGGCTTTGGCGGCTTCAATTTCTTGGCGGATAGAATCACAATGTTGATAAAACAAAGCACCAATTTGAGTCAGACTTAAATTACGGGTATCACGTTGCAGCAAGCGTACACCAAGTTGCTCTTCTAGCTGAGCGACTTTACGACTTATGGTTGATTTTGGCTGGCCAATATCTCTGGCCGCCTGGGAGAAACCTTTTGCTCTAACTACTGCTGCAAACAGCATCATACCGTTTAAATCAGGCACCTTAGCCTCACTGTCTCAAAAATGGAACAAAGCGTCCCCAATAGTTTAATGGTAATTGTACAGGGAACAAAGTTATATTTACCGACTAAAAATTTTAGAGGCTATATAAGCAGAGGATCTAAGGATGACTAGCAAAAAGCAGCCCGTACACAAGACATCGGCACAATCGGCTGACCCGCTCTTTCTTAAAGCGGAGCATTTAGCTAAAGATTTTTCATTATTTCCAGCTCACAGTAAGCAAACTTTAGCTGAAGAAATCAAAGGATTGTTATCTGAAGATGCGATCCAAGCAAATTTAAAAGAACTGTCGACCTTAGATGTCGATAGTTATGTGGCTAAAGTTATTCAACCGACTTTAGATAAAAACCGCCCAAGTGCAAAACGTGTTATCGCTGATCTAAAAGGTAAGTTGATCACTGAGTTTCACTTAGGTTCTTTTTACAGTGCTGAAATTGAATTAAATTTCGGTTCACGTACTCGCCGCATTGGTTTTATCGCCCAAGAAAGAACCTCGGCAAACGGTGCGTGGATGCCTGAGCATCATTTAGCTGCATGTAAAGCGATCCGTCACTTTGCTGAGTTATCAATGCCAATCGTTTACTTAATTGATACTCCTGGCGCCGATGCGGGGGAAGTGGCTAACAGCCAAAACCAAGCCCATACCATTTCAAAAGCCATTGCAGAAAGTGCCAATGTTGACGTCCCAACTGTCGGTATCGTGATCGGCGCAGGTTACTCTGGTGGCGCGATTCCATTAGCGGCGGCAAACATCTTATTGTCATTACGTGACGGTATTTTTAACACTATTCAACCGCAAGGCTTACAAAGCATTGCCCGCAAGTACAACTTGTCATGGCAAGAATGTGCTAAGTCTGTGGGGGTATCACCAGAAGAGTTGCTTTCTGCTGGTTGTATTGACGGTATAGTTGATTTTTCTCCTTATGATAAAGACGAGCGTCAGCATAACCTGCGCCGCGCGATTATCAGTGGTATTGAAGCGGTAGAAAATGCAGCCATCACTTTTGTACGTGAATCTGACGATTTACGAGAGCATTATGATCGTAGTTTAGCGCGCTATTTAGACCCCTCTAAAAACCTTTCAGCCTTAGAAAATAACCAAGGCTTAGCTGTGGCGAACAGTCCAACCATGCACCACAATGTGTTTGGTAGTGCTTATCGTTATTTGCGTTATCTCACTGTGCGCAGTCGTATTCATTCAATTTCGGTTGAACAGTATGGCCGTTTGTCGAAAGTGAGTGTACCTGAAGGTGATTTACTGGCGCGTATTCAGCAAGAGCAAGACAGTGTATTTCAATCTTGGTTAGCGACGCCTGATAAATTAGTTTACGACGAAGAGTTGAATAAGCTTTGGGGCACTTTTGATGCCAAACGTAGCGAGATTTCAGCTGAACGTAACGTGATCACTCGTTTCATCTTAGGTGAGCCGAAAGAGAACTATAAGAAAGCCCGTAAGGCATTGCTCTTTAACATCGGCTGGTCTTTGTATCATCGCTGGAAAGGTAACTCAGCTAACAACTTCAAAGGCTTAATTAAGCACCTTGAATCATTGCCATCATCTACTACTCAAGCGCCTTGGCCTGAGCTGAATCAACTGACTGTACTTGATATTGTGGTCAATGATGAGTTGCGTGAAGACTTCATTTGGCAATGTCATAACGTATTAATCTTTAATGCACTATATGACAATGTGGTGGTTAACTTAGCGTCGATTTCCAAAGAAGCGATGATGTCTAAGAGCTTGTCACGTGAATCAGTTGATAAGTTATTGCATAACGCCATCGATACTGCGTTATCAAATAATGATGAAGCCAACGATAAGAGCAAGTTCTATAAATGGCTTAAATTCTTCATGGCGCAATCTAACCGTGCAGAACTGTTAACCCGTGTAGAGCAATGGAAGAGTGTCGGTTTCCCGCAATTAAACGACAGTTTATTTGTTATCTTAACCTACTTCTTTGAGCGTTTATTGCCAGAGTATTTCGACAGTGAAGAAGATCAATCTAAGTACACAGGTGCTATCAACCCTGTGCGTATTGGTCGTCGTAAAGATTTCTGGAACCGCCTCACCATGGGCTACCAAGATCTACTGATCCAAAAAGTCCTTCGTGATGAAAAGCGCCAAGGGAAAATGGGTTGGGAAAATATTATTGGTAAGTTCTTCACCGAATTTGAAGAGCTTAATGGCGATAAGATGTCTGCCAACTTGCTCAACTTCCCAGGTTTCCGTTTATCTATTGAAGATGCATTAGACAAAGGCATTCGCCCATGTGGTTTAATTACCGGTTTAGCTGACTTTGATAATAACGGTCAAACACTGCGTGTCGGTGTTGCGGTATCAAACATTGCCTTCCAGGCTGGTGCGTTTGATATGGCCAGTGCTGAGAAGTTCAGCGCGCTATTAATTGAATGTGCTAAGCGTAAATTGCCAGTGGTTTGTTTTATCAGTTCTGGTGGTATGCAAACCAAAGAAGGTGCAGCGGCACTATTCTCAATGGCTGTGGTTAATGACCGTATCACCCGTTTTGTACGTGATAATGAATTACCGGTATTGATGTTTGGTTTTGGTGATTGTACCGGTGGCGCACAGGCAAGTTTTGTGACCCATCCGTTAGTGCAAACTTATTACCTATCAGGCACTAATATGCCATTTGCTGGTCAAATGGTGGTGCCTGCATACTTGCCATCAACAGCAACGCTATCTAACTACTTATCTAAAGTACCGGGTGCGATGACGGGCTTAGTGCATAACCCATTCACCGATACTCTTGATAGCCAATTATCAAGTATTGATCCGTTAATGCCACTGCCAACATTGCATGCCCAAGAGATCATTGCTAAAGCGGTATCAACCTTAGTGCCTGAAGTTAAAGCCATTGAAGAGAAGATTGTTCAAGACGATCCTCGTGCGTTAATGAAGCCGATTGATAAAGTGCTTATCCATGCACGTGGTTGTACTGCGGTTAAGTTGATCCGTAAAGCCCATGACAACAAAATTAATGTTGTTTTGGTGGCATCAGATCCTGATATGACCTCAGTGCCTGCAGACATGCTTAAAGTGAACGATAAGCTGGTTTGTATTGGTGGTAACACCTCTGATGAGAGTTACTTAAATGCCTACTCTGTCCTGAAAGTGGCAGATTACGAAAACGTTGATGCGCTTCACCCTGGTATTGGCTTCTTGTCAGAAAGCCCGCAATTTGCTGCTTTATGTGTTAACAATGGCGTAAACTTTGTTGGCCCAAGCGTGCATTCGATGACGACTATGGGTAACAAATCAAACGCGATTAAAACCTCACAAGGCCAAAACGTGCCTGTTGTGCCGGGTAGCCACGGTATTTTGACCAACGCCGAGCAAGCGGTAAACGTAGCGCTTGAAATTGGTTACCCTGTATTGCTTAAAGCGGTACAAGGTGGTGGTGGTAAAGGCATCCAAGTGGTAACTAAAGCTGAGGACATGATTGGTTTGTTCCAAAAGACTTCAACTGAAGCGGCTGCAGCATTTGGTAACGGTGACCTTTACCTTGAGAAATACGTCACCTCATTGCGTCATATCGAAGTGCAGTTACTGCGTGATAAGTTTGGTAACACCAAAGTGTTGGGTATTCGTGACTGTTCAGTGCAACGTAATAACCAAAAAGTGATTGAAGAATCGGGTTCAACCATGTTGCCTGAAGAGCTTAAGCAACGGGTACTTGAATACACTCGTGCATTAGGTGACGCCACTGATTACATGGGTGCGGGTACGGTTGAGTTTATCTACAACCTTGATGCTAACGAAGTGTACTTCATGGAAATGAATACCCGTCTGCAAGTTGAGCATCCAGTGACTGAAGCAACCTCAGGAATCGATATTGTTAGTGCCCAGTTTGATATTGCTGCGGGTCGCTCAATTGAAGATCTAGAGCCAGTTGAACAAGGTTACGCCATGGAAGTGCGTATTACTGCTGAAAAAGCAGCCCTTGATAGTGATGGTGTACTGCAGTTGTTGCCAAACCCTGGCAAGATCAGTGAGTGCTTCATGCCTGAAAGAGACGATGTTGAAATCATCTCAATTGCTGAAACGGGTAAAGAAGTATCGCCATATTACGACAGCTTAATCGCGCAAATTATTATTCGCGGTGAGTCTCGTGAAGATGTGATCACTAAGATGTCTGCTTACTTAGATGAAGCTTACATCAAAGGTATTGCCACTAACATTCCATTATTGAAGCTTATCCTTAAGGATGCGACCTTCAATCAAGGTGTTTACGATACTAACTATCTACCACGCTTGATGGCTGAGTTAGATGTACCTGCCTTGATTGCTGAAATGGAAGCGGCGGCCGAAACTGTTGGTTTAGATACCGAGTCTTTACGGGTTGCTGAAAGTAACGAGCTTAAAGTGTTAGCCCAAGGCGCTGGTATTTTCTATACCTCACCAGCACCGGGTGAGCCTGACTTTGTTAAAGAAGGTGACATAGTCACAGTAGAGCAAACATTAGCGCTAACTGAAGCGATGAAGATGTTCTCTCAAGTAAGCTTAGCCGGCTTTAACCGTCAAAATGCAGTGCTGTACCCTGAAGATAAAAAGTATCGCATTGAGCGCATTCTAAACGGTAATGGTCAGCAAGTTTCTCAAGGTGACTTACTGTTTGTGATTTTGCCCCTTGATGGCGAATAAGCTTAACGCTTGATTGCTTGATGACACAAAAATCCCTAAAGCTTTTTTAGGGATTTTTTTATGTCCGACAGCGAATTAAATACTTTTGCATCAGTCGACGAAGAACAACTTAAATTCACCTAAATGAAGGCTATTAAGTCAATATTAACCTTGTTGTAGTAACCTAAGGTCAATTTAAACAGCTTAGAAGTAAAAAAACACTATTGTTCGAAAAATAAACGATAAGTTTTATTTCTCTGTTTTATATAAGAAATGTGTATTTTTATCGAATTTATTTACGTAAAATGCGATAAAAATTGCAAGTCCTATTTGCGCTATTGCAGGTTCCAACTTACAATATGCGCCTTAAATAACCTGATGTGCGGTGTGTCTAAGTTTTTACACGCTCCGTCTACCTCTTAACTAATCATTAAAGTTGAATCATGACCGAATTATCCAAATACAGAAACATTGGTATCTTCGCTCACGTTGACGCGGGTAAAACCACGACCACCGAGCGTATCCTAAAGCTAACCGGTAAGATCCATAAGATCGGTGAAGTTCATGATGGTGAATCTACTACTGACTTCATGGAACAGGAAGCTGAGCGCGGTATTACTATTCAGTCAGCAGCAGTAAGCTGTTTCTGGAATGACCACCGTTTTAACGTTATTGACACTCCTGGTCACGTTGACTTCACTGTTGAAGTTTATCGTTCACTAAAAGTGCTTGATGGCGGTGTTGGTGTATTCTGTGGATCTGGTGGTGTTGAGCCTCAGTCAGAAACTAACTGGCGTTATGCTAACGAATCAGAAGTTGCTCGTATCATCTTCGTAAACAAATTAGACCGTATGGGTGCTGATTTCTTACGTGTTGTTAAGCAAACTAAAGATGTTCTAGCTGCTAACCCACTAGTTATGGTTCTTCCTATTGGTATCGAAGATGAGTTTAGTGGTGTTGTTGACCTACTAACTCGTAAAGCTTGGGTATGGGACGAAACTGGCGAAGCTGAGAACTACAAAATCGAAGACGTTCCAGCTGACATGGTAGACATGGTAGAAGAATACCGTGAAATGCTAATCGAAACTGCTGTAGAGCAAGACGATGACCTAATGGAAGCTTACATGGAAGGCGAAGAGCCATCTATGGAAGAAATCAAGCGTTGTATCCGTCAGGGTACCCGTGATATGTCATTCTTCCCTACATACTGTGGTTCTGCGTTCAAGAACAAAGGTATGCAGCTTCTTCTTGATGCTGTTGTTGACTACCTACCTAACCCAGTTGAAGTTGACCCACAACCTCTTACTGATGAAGAAGGTAACGAAACTGGCGAACACGCTTTAGTTTCAGTTGACGAGCCATTCAAAGCGTTAGCATTCAAAATCATGGATGACCGTTTTGGTGCACTAACCTTCGTACGTATCTACTCTGGTAAGATCAACAAAGGTGACACCATCCTTAACTCGTTTACAGGTAAAACTGAGCGTGTTGGTCGTATGGTTGAAATGCAAGCTGATGAGCGTAACGAATTAGATTCAGCGCAAGCTGGTGACATTATCGCTATCGTTGGTATGAAGAATGTTCAAACTGGTCACACTTTATGTGATGTTAAACATCCTTGTACTCTTGAAGCAATGGTATTCCCAGAGCCAGTTATCTCTATCGCTGTAGCGCCAAAAGATAAAGGCGGCAGTGAGAAAATGGGTATCGCTATCGGTAAAATGATTGCAGAAGATCCATCTTTCCGCGTAGAAACTGACGAAGACTCAGGCGAAACCATCCTTAAAGGTATGGGTGAGCTTCACTTAGACATTAAAGTAGACATCCTTAAGCGTACTTACGGTGTTGACTTAATCGTTGGTGAACCTCAAGTTGCTTACCGTGAAACTATCACTAAGGTTACAGAAGATAGCTACACGCATAAGAAACAGTCTGGTGGTTCTGGTCAGTTTGGTAAAATTGACTATGTTATCCGTCCTGGCGAGCAAAATACTGGCTTTACTTTCAAGTCTTCAGTTGTTGGTGGTAACGTTCCTAAGGAATTCTGGCCTGCAGTTGAGAAGGGCTTTGCTAGCATGATGAATACCGGTACTGTTGCTGGTTTCCCTGTGTTAGACGTTGAACTAGAACTTACAGATGGTGCTTTCCACGCAGTTGATTCGTCAGCTATCGCGTTCGAAATCGCTGCTAAAGGCGCATTCCGTCAATCTATGCCTAAAGCTGGCGCACAACTTCTTGAGCCTATCATGAACGTTGACGTATTCAGCCCAGATGACAACGTTGGTGATGTTATTGGTGACCTTAACCGTCGTCGTGGCATGATTAAAGACCAAATGGCTGGTGTTACTGGCGTTCGTATTAAAGCTGACGTACCGTTATCAGAAATGTTCGGTTACATCGGTTCACTACGTACTATGACATCAGGTCGTGGCCAATTCTCTATGGAATTCGCTCACTACAACCCATGTCCTAACAGTGTTGCTGAAAAAGTAATTGCTGACGTTAAAGAACGTGAAGCTGCTGCTAAGAAGTAATTCTAGCGTTTAAGCTTTAATAAAAACCGCTGCAAGCTAATGCTTACAGCGGTTTTTTTATGCTTTAAATTTGAGGATAAAAAATAAAAATTATTAATAAATATAAAACTAATAGCGCTAGCGCTTGGTTAAATAAGCAGCTAACTTTACTCCTAGGATAACGAATTAAGTATTTAATCGTGTTTAAAAGGAGCTTATATGAAACCGCTTTATCTGCTTGCCGCGGCTTTTTCTGTCGCGGTGTGTTTTAATAGTGTCGCCGCTACTCAATCTAAACCTGCTACTGAACATACTCAAAAAGCCAATGCCGCAGTGCTAAAGGCGCTTCCCTTTAACGACAAGCAAGATTTTGACAATGCTAAACGGGGTTTTATTGCTAAGCCTGATGTGGTGACCATTAAAGATGCCAATGGCAATGTGGTATGGGATTTAGAGCAATACAAAACTTATATTAGTGATGACAAAGCCTCCCCAGATACGGTCAACCCCAGTTTATGGCGTAATAGCCAATTGGTACTTCATCATGGTTTATTTGAAGTGACTGATAATATTTACCAAGTACGTGGATTTGACTTAAGTAACATCACTTTCATTAAAGGCGACAAGGGCTGGATTGTATTTGACCCATTAATCTCCCCTGAAACAGCTAAAGCCTCATTAGACTTAATTAATAAGCATATTGGAGAGCGTCCAGTGGTGGCGATTGTTTATAGTCATAGCCATATTGACCATTATGGCGGTGCAACCGGCTTAGCCACAGCTGAAGATGTCGCCAGCGGTAAAGTGCAGGTGATAGCGCCGGAGCATTTCACTGAGCATGCGGTGTCAGAAAATGTCATTGCCGGTAATGCCATGGGTCGCCGTGCGGTATTTATGTACGGCGCATTACTGCCTAGAAATGCCCAGGGCGGTGTAAATGGCGGTCTAGGTATGACAGTATCGACCGGGCTTGCGGGTTTATTAGTGCCTAATAAGGAAATCAAACAGACGGGGACTAAATTAACCATTGATGGTGTTGAAATGGAGTTTCAGTTAACCCCCGGCACTGAAGCACCAGCTGAGATGAACACTTGGTTTCCACAATATAAAGCCTTGTGGATGGCGGAAAACACGACTAATACCATGCATAACATCTTAACCCTTCGTGGGGCGCAAGTGCGAGATGCGCTGATTTGGGCCAGTTTCCTTGACGAGACTATTAGCCTGTGGGGCCAAGAAGCAAAAGTTAAGTTCCAAAGTCATCATTGGCCTTTATGGGGCAGTGACAACATTATTCCTTATTTCAAAAAGCAGCGTGATATCTACAAATTCACCCATGACCAATCAGTAAGACTGATGAACCAAGGTTACACAGGCGAAGAGATTTCTGAAATGATCACACTGCCACCTGAATTAGAGCAGAACTGGGCTACCAGAGGCTATTACGGTACGCTGAAACATAATAGCCGCGCAGTGTACCAACGTTATATGGGCTGGTATAACGGGAATCCATCTAACCTTGATAATCTGCCGCCAGAAGTGGTTGCTAAAAAGTATATGCAGTACATGGGTGGCGAAGCTGAAGTGGTTAAAAAAGCCAAAAACTCTTTCGCTGATGGTGAATATCGCTGGGTTGCTGAGGTGATGAAACATGCTGTTTTTGCTAACCCTCAATCTACTGAGGCTAAAGAGTTATTGGCCGATGCCTTTGAGCAATTAGGTTATCAAGCTGAGTCAGGGCCTTGGCGTTCAGTATATTTACAAGGTGCTTATGAGCTGCGAAATGGTATTCCGTCGGCAGGGGGAACTCAAACCGCAACACCTGATACTATTCGCGCGATGACACCTGAATTGCTGTTTGATTATTTAGCGGTAAGATTGGATTCTGCCAAAGCGGCGGGTAAACAGTTTGATATCAATATTGATTTCACTGATCTTAAAAAGGGTTACAGCTTAACAGTTGAGAATGCGGTATTACACCACAGCTCAAATCAAGTTGAAGACCCGGATGTCGGCTTAGTTATGAGCATGGAAACCATGAATAGCATCCAGCTAAAAGAGATAACCTTTGATGAGGCCATTAAAAAAGGCGATGTAAAAATTAGTGGCGATGAAAGCTTATTCACTGCGTTTTTAGGCATGCTTGATGAATATAACTTCTGGTTTAATATTGTGACGCCGTAAAGGCTTTAGACTTTGAGCCTTAGCTAATGTTGTCATGTTAGCGACAAACTAAAATGCCACTGAGATCCAGTGGCATTTTTATTTTACATCGATATCAAGCTGGATGTAGAAGCTTAGTTTGTGTGGTAATTCTCAACTAATGCTTCTTTATTATCTGCTTGTGCAACATGGCACTGAACACAAAAATAATATTTATCGTCAAATTTTCCATCGGCTTTTACGTGTGACTTGTCGATTGGCGTGGCTTTCATGCGCGCTGCCTTTTCAGTACTGTGACACGTTAAACAACCATTCTTTTTCATAGTGATAGGATAACTATCTCTATGGGGGATCATAGGTGGTTGATGCACAAATGTTCTTTCAATCGCAGTTCCGCGGCTTGGGTAAGTCGCTTTTGCATCTGCAGGAATGGTGTCAGTAATCTGTACATCACCAGCTAGTGATTTTACATTTACTGGTGCAGCAGTCTCTGCTGCTTGTTGACCTGAGCATGCGCTAAGACTGAGCACTATCGCAGCAAGGCTAAGTAATTTCTTCATGGTTTACACTCCTTCATATCCATTATTTTTTGATTAAATGGATAGAGATAAATAGTGATTCAGTGATGCTAAATTTGTTTTCAGCATCACTGTAAGTCAAATTAGGCTTTAACAATCTTCACTGGACACTTCTTGAAATCTGTTTCTTTCGATAACGGATCAGTAGCATCAAGTAATAATTTGTTGACCAGCTGTCTAGCATCAAAGAATGGCATAAACACCACGCCGACAGGTGGCTTGTTACGGCCTTTAGTTTCAACACGCGTTTTCACTTCACCACGTGGAGAAATCACTTTCACTTCATCACCATTTTTCAGGCCACGACTACTCGCGTCTTTAGGGTGCATGAATACCTGTGCATCAGGGTAAGACTTATGCAGCTCTGGTACACGAGCTGTCATACTTGCTGTATGCCAATGCTCAAGTACGCGACCTGTAGACATCCATAGGTCAAACTCTTCATTTGGCTCTTCAGCAGCGGGCTCAAATGGCAGTGCAAAAATAACCGCGCGTCCATCAGGCTTACCGTAGAAGTTATAACCTTCACCAGCTTTAACGTATGGATCGCTTCCTTCAACGAAACGACGAACCGTTTCGGTACCATTGACTACAGGCCAGCGTTTACCGCGGTTTTCATGATAGTTGTCAAATGCATCTAAATCATGACCGTGTCCACGACCAAATTGAGCATACTCTTCAAATAACCCTTTTTGCAGGTAGAAGCCGAATGCATCGTTTTCATCGTTGTAGTCACCTTTACACTCTGATGACGGGAATTTATCAACGACACCGTTAGCAAATAAGATGTCATATAAGGTTTTTTCTGCATACTCAGGCTTTTTAGCAATTAACTCTGCAGGCCAAACTTCAGAAACTTTGAAGCGCTTAGAGAACTCAACAAGCTGCCATAAGTCAGACTTAGCGCCTTCAGGGGCTTTAACTTGTTGATGCCACATATGAGTACGGCGCTCAGCGTTACCGTAAGCACCTTCTTTTTCTACCCACATCGCAGTAGGAAGAATCAAGTCAGCAGCTGTTGCTGTCACTGTTGGGTATGGGTCTGATACCACAATGAAGTTTTCTGGGTTGCGGAAACCTGGGTAAATTTCATCGTTAATGTTTGGACCTGCTTGCATGTTATTGGTGCACATAGTCCAGTAACAGTTTAGTTTGCCATCTTTCAGCATACGGCTTTGAAGTACAGCATGGTAGCCAGGTTTTGGCGGAATCGTGCCTTCAGGTAGCTGCCATAACTTTTCAGTGATTGCGCGATGTTTAGGGTTTGCTACAACCATGTCTGCAGGCAAACGATGCGAGAAAGTACCCACTTCACGTGCTGTACCACAAGCTGAAGGTTGACCTGTTAATGAGAACGGGCTGTTACCAGGCGTGGCAATTTTACCTGTTAACAAGTGAATGTTATAAAGCATGTTGTTTGCCCACACACCACGAGTATGTTGGTTAATACCCATAGTCCATAAGCTCATGATCTTGATGTTAGGATCAGCATACGCTTTTGCCATTTCGATAAGGTTTTCAACTGGTACGCCACTCATTTCAGATGCGTATTCAGCAGTATAAGTACTGACAAATTTTGCGTATTCTTCAAAAGAGATAGGCTTAGATTTGCCGTTACCTGGGTTTTTCGCTTTCTGCTCTAGAGGATGCTCAGGGCGAAGACCGTAACCGATATCAGTCACACCTTCTGCGAAGTTAGTATGCTTGCTGACGAAGTCTTTATTAACCGCATCGTTTTGGATGATATAATTGGCAATGAAGTTCAAGATAACTAAGTCAGATTGCGGCTTAAATACCATAGGGTTGTCGGCAAGTTCGAAGCTGCGGTTTTCAAATGTCGATAACACATGGACTTTACTGCCTTCATGGCTTAAACGACGGTCAGTTAAGCGTGACCATAGAATAGGGTGCATTTCTGCCATATTGGCGCCCCAAAGCACGAAGTGATCTGCAGCTTCGAAGTCATCATAGCTACCCATTGGCTCATCAATACCAAAGGTACGCATGAATCCACCTACCGCAGATGCCATACAGTGACGGGCATTAGGATCGATGTTGTTGGTAAGGAAGCCCGCTTTGTGTAATTTAGATGCCGCGTAGCCTTCCCAGATAGTCCATTGGCCCGAGCCAAACATACCTACCGATGTAGGGCCTTTTTTGGCAATACTGGCTTTCCACTTGTCAGCCATGGTATCAAGGGCAACATCCCAGCTTACTGGGGTAAATTCACCTTCTTTGTCATACTTGCCATCTTTCATTCTTAATAATGGCGAGGTAAGGCGGTCTTTGCCGTACATAATTTTAGAGAGGAAGTAGCCCTTAACACAGTTAAGACCTTTGTTGACTGGGCTTTCTGGGTCGCCCTGAGTCGCAACAACTTTGCCACCTTTGGTACCCACTAAAACACTACAACCCACACCACAGAAACGACAAGGGGCTTTGTCCCATTTTATTTCTGCAGACTGCTCTTCTGCTTGAACCATTTTTATTGGTAAAGCAAGTCCAACTGCCGAAGCGGCTGCGGTAGCTGCATTGGCTTTTAGAAACTCGCGACGGCTTATGCTCATGGTGTTTCCTCACTCTTAAATGTATGTAGACAGTATTTTTAAAACTATCTTTGTTTTTATTTACCAAGGTTTTTATTAACAAAAAACTTAACTATCATTGAGTCTAAACCGCGCATTTTTCATGGGTATACCCCAGACTGAGTATACGGGCTGTTTATTGCTGTAGATCACACTAGTAAGTGTGATCTAAAGCACATTTTTCAATTTGCTCAATTACTTAATTAGCAAATGTAAATTTAATTCTTACGGATTATTGATAGTTAATGGTAAAAGTATAGGACAGATATATAAAAATCCGTCCTATAGAAGTAGCAGCTTCTATAGGCTTTAAAAAAGCGAGGAAGAGGTAAAGTTAACTTTTAACATCAATGGTGCTAATAGCCCGTTAGCTCCATATATCCATTACCTGAATGACTGCCTGATACGCTGATCGGGCCTTCCCAATAAGAGATTGTCAGTGGCATATCACTGTTGGGGTTGAGTGCTTTAACGGTGACATCAATATCTTCGCTAGTAATGCTAACCTGCCAACTAATTGGATAGCGACCACAGTCAGTTTGTTGCCAGCTAAGCGGGGTAACTTTTATGTCGTTTGGATGTGATTTACTATTAATATTCCTGCCGTTACCGTCGAAAAACATTCTGCGGGCACTTAAAAAGGCCTCACTATTAGTGTTTCTTAGTTGAAATAGCATTAGCGCAGAGCCATCATCTAGGCGAATAGAAAACCAGTCCCAGCCTTGCTGGCTTTTAGTAAGGAATTGCGAGCTCCACTCCCTATCAAGCCAAGCCTTTCCTGTGACTATTTCAGTTTTACCATCACGGTTAATAGAACCTGTTAAATCAATAAAAGGCTGGCTGTAATAGTAAGAAGCAACTTCGCCGTTAGGGCTTTTAATACTGTAGCCGTTATCGCCTTGTAGGTTCATTGGCGCGTTACTGGTTAATGATAATTGGTAGCCAAATTTTTCAGTGTTAACCGTTAATTTTGCCGGAAATAACGCATTTGTTTCACTGCGCCACTGCCAATCATCTAACGCGATGGTGAGAGGGTTAGGACTAACATGGGCCAGTTGTGGATGGGCGCGAGACCATTTCTCTTTGGCTTGATGCGTGGAAGCTGAGGTTAATGCAACGTGTGACATAAACATTTGGTTAGTAGCCCAGTTGTTTGGCGTGGCAGTATCTGCAGCAGACAACGCAATTCTGAATTGAGTCCATTGAAGCCCAAGCTCTTCACCCGCTTCAGTGGTCATGTTGGCTGTTAAATACCACCACTCTTGCCTAAATTTATCATGGCTTAAATGATCTTGCGGGAAATTGAGTTGATGATCTGGCAGTACTTTGGCGTATTGCTCAAGGCTGTCAGCGTCTTGCGTTAATAGGCTGCCCATACTGGCTTTGTTATCTGACTCTGCTGTTGAATTAGGCTGACAACCCATTTGGCTCAGACAAGCTAACAGTAACCATATTGCGATAAAAGCTGACTGTCGTAGCTTTAGCACTGGGTCAATCTGTCGCTTTTTGATGGCGCTGGTTATCGGGGCGTTATACATTATAAAGCCTCTTGCTGAAGGTTATGAATAAGTGATTTACGGGTTTGCCAGTAAAGTGGGATCGCGATGGCAACGGCGCTGGTAGACAGCGCAATTAACACCACTCGGGCATAAGCTTGCCAATCCCATAGCATGGCAATACTCCAACCAAAGGCTTGTAAAGTGACTTTGTTGATCAGTAAGTAACCCAGTACAGCACCTGTTGGCAGCGCCACTAAACAGGTGAGTAATACAATAAACTGCATTTGAATGAACATCATAAAGCGCAAGCGTGCTTTGCTCACCCCAAGGGCATATAGTTTGGCTAGTGGTGCTTGTCTGGCTTGGGTTAGCATTAAGCATGCACTGAATAATCCAATGGCAGCCACCATTAAGGTGAGGCTATTGAGCACCATGGTGATAGAAAAGGTTTGCTTAAACATGGCTATGGCTTGCTGCTTAATTTTGGCTTGGTTATACATTTGCGCTGTTGAAATTAGCTTGCTATTAACGAGTGATTGTTCAAGCTCGTTTATATCGCCATCATAGCTGGCAGCGATACTTTTAGCTTGTTTAGGCAATTGTAATTGTTGCCATAGTGTATTACCAATTACGACCTGACCCTTAGGGTTACCATAATCAAAGAAGATAGCGCCAATGGTCACGGGGTGTTGATTCGTTTTTGCTGACATGATTGGCAATGTAAAGCTATCGCCAATTTGTAACTTGTATTTAATCGCAATGGGCTCACTTATCATCAACTGATTACCCTGAGTAAATTCAGCCCAGAAGTCATCTGATTGCTGTTTTAGCGAACTGACAATCTTAGTTGAATACAAATCGCGACTCACAAGTTCAACGGGCATATTTTGATAACTGCTATTTACTGTCCACTGTGAATATATACCAGTGACCTTAGGCTGCTTCTCTAAGAAAGACGCAATATCAGTGATGTTTTCGCTTGACGGGCGCATGTATAAATCTGCATGAAGGCGGCTTTCAAGCCAGGTTTTTAAGGTGACTTCAAAACTGCCCACTAGGGTATTCATCGAAATGTTCGCGGTTAGCGCCAATAGCATCGCCATCATGGCTAACGATAACGGCCCGATTAACTCTTTGGTTTCTGCCATCATGTATTGCCATAATCCTGCCGGAAAATACTTAGCCAAACTACTACTGACATAATGCAGTGTTAATGGCAGCAATAGTGGGATAGCGACAATAACAATCCCCATCAGTGCGAGGCTAAATTGATATTGCTCAGTAAACGGAAACAGTGCAGCGCAAATGGTTAATGCCACTATCGCGATGGCAAACAACCAGCGTTGGGTGACCAGCAAACTGCTTGCTTGATTATGTTTGGTGCCAGCTCGGGCGAGGGGTTGTTGCGTTAATTGTCGATACAGTGGCAGGCAGGCGAGTAAACCGGCAAACAAGGTTAACACTATGGCTTGGGCAAACCACTGCCATTGCCAGTTGCCGGGCATTAGCCGAGCGCCATAAAGCTGCTCTAGTGTCATGGCGACCATAGGTTGTAGCCAGACGCTGAGTTGCAGCCCCAGAATAAAGCCTAAGCTTGCACCAATGATCACCAGCACAATGAGCTCAGCGACCAGTGCTAGCATCACATTATGCTTATTAATCCCTAATTGCAGTAATTGTACTAATAATTTTTGCCGCTTCATCAAACTGTAGCGCACGCCGTTATAAGCGATAAATAGCCCTACCACAAAAGCCAGCATACTCATGGCGTTAAGGTTTAAGTGAAAACTACGGGTAAGCTCTTGTAGCGCCTGGCCTTGATCTTGTTCTGTAATACTCGCCTGTTGCTGTAATAGATTTTGACTATTGATTTGCTCAATCAGTGGCTCAGCAGGATCAAACAAAGCAATATAAGACAGCTTATTGGGTTGGTCTAATAGGATTTGCGCTAAAGAGATATCAGCGACAATGGCATTACCTAAGCCATAATCATCATCGACACTGATCACTTCGAGCTTGATAGTGTTAGCGGCTTTATCTTGTGGGTTTTGTAAATAAAACCACCCGTCTTTTGCTATGTTATCCGCTAGGGATTGGCTCATTAACAACACATTGCTGCCTGCTAATAGCTTATCCAGTGGAATATTAATGGGCGTTTTGCTGTTGGTATTCGTTTGAGCTTCAGATGAATGGTTTTGTAAGTTAACTGCAGCAAATAAATCGCTGCCTTGAATTTGCCAGCGCCGCCCTTTATCGTCGACTGCAAGGCCATTAATCACAGCTAAAGCATTACAGATCCCGCTTTGACGCAATCGGAAATAGACCTGCTCATTAATGAGTTGTTGCCCTGCGGCTGGGGTGATCAACAAGCTTGCCCGTTGACTTAATAGTTCGGTGGCTTCGCTGTAACTTCTTACTGCATTTTCATTGGTAGACTTGACGCCTATTAGCAAGGTGACTGCGAGGAGGATACCGAGAAGAATGGCACCAGCTTGTAATGGCGAATGGCGGTAGTGGGCAAAGAAGATTTTTAGTGACAACAGCCATTGTTTGACAGTGATGTCTTGAGCCTGATTACTCATGAATATGGCCTTTTTCTAAATGCCACCTGCGTTTCATATAGCCCGCACAGGTTTCACTGTGGGTTACCATTAACACCGTGGTATTTGCAGCCATGGTAAGCTGGCACATTAGCTCCATTACTTGCTGACCTGCAGCTTCATCTAAATTACCGGTTGGCTCGTCTGCTAGTAATAATGCCGGTTTGTGGATTAACGCTCTGGCAATGGCAACGCGTTGCTGCTGACCACCCGATAAGGTTTCAACAGGTCTTGTTAAAATGTCACTAATCCCAAGCTGCGTAATAAGCTCATCGCCCCAATCACTCCACTTTTGATTATTAAGCTGTAATACAAAACGGATATTATCGATAACATTAAGCGGGGTGAGTAAGTTGAATTGTTGGAAGACAATACCAAGTTGGGCGCGCCTAAACTGGCTCCATTGACTATCTTGCCACTGCGCTGCTTGTTGGTTCATGAGTTGTAACTGACCAGAATCAATTTTCTCAAAACCGGCAATGATATTAAGTAGGGTGCTTTTGCCCGTGCCGCTGGGGCCGGTTAGCGCAATGGTATCACCACGATGCAGGGATAAATCGACACAGTTAAGCACCTGATGGAGTCTATCGCCATCGTTAAAGCCTTTGGATACTTGCGATAGTTGGGTGATCACTGCTGTCATTAGCGTCTCTGGTATTACTTGTAATTACATCATCATACGACAAATAAAATTACTTAGATCGACTTTTCATTGAAATAACCCGTTTATATGTTGATTTTGAAATAATAAAAAAGGCTGAAGAATGAGAAGTAACCTCATCCATCAGCCTTTATTTAATGTTACGGTTAGCAGCCTTTGTTGGCTTTAACCCATATAACCGTTTAAGTTAATCTTCTAACGAATAAGGTAGCGGCTTCACCACTAGCTCACTTTGGTTGTCATTTTTTACTCTTAGTTTTGCATCATTTGGCGTATCGTTAGCCAATACTGCGGTTAATAGCACTTGGCCATTAAATTCAACCGCTTCGATAACTTTACCCGCTCGAAGAAAGCCATCTTCTGAGGCAATTTCAATTTGAGTTTCACTGCTGACAGTTTCAGAGGCACTACCGGATAGAATATACAGGGCGCGTTTATTACCACCGCGGTACTTCATTCTGGCAATGGTTTCTTGGCCCATGTAGCAGCCTTTTTCAAAACTAATACCGTTTACCGCCTGTATATTACACATTTGTGGTACAAACTCACTGCTGTGGTTGTCGTCAATATTGGCGTAACCGGCTTGAATTTCTAATGCTTGCCAAGCTTGGTGGCTAGATAGTGGTTGATTTGAAGCTGTGACTAATTGCTGCGCTTTTTCAGCTGATGTAATCACTATGAAGCGCTCAGCATCTTTTAAAATAATAGCGCCTTCAGCGTGAGTAACTTCATGTTCAATCCGTCCAAATTGCTGCTCAATAAACTCTGCAGCCTTCGTACCAGCAAAGCCTAAAATAACTTGCTTAGCAGTGACATCAGTTAATTCCGCTTTACTGAACACCGCATATTTCTGCCATGAGGCCAAACTTAGCGGTAATACTGATGCTGGCATTAAAATAAAAAGGCTTTCAGCAATTGTGTAGGTTCTAAAGCTAGCAATCATCTTACCCTTAGGATCGCAATGGGCGCCCCAGCGCCACTGAGTTTCTGTCAGCGATACGATATCGGTAGTGACTTGGCCGTGAATAAAGGTTTTACCTTGCTCACCGGTCACTTCAATTAAACCTAAGTGGCTTAAGTTTGAAACCAGTAAGTCGGGCGTTGAAGTTAAGTAATCCCAGTTTGGCTGTGTGGTTGCGAGTGTCATAAAATGATCCCTAAGGTGAGCAACAAAGATAAGCTTTGAGTGTAACGGAATTCAGTGAGGCTCAAAAGAAAAAGCTATCTTCAATTAATTGAAGATAGCTTTAATTCACAATTTAACTGCGAGATAAGCCTAAGGTTAAATCGTTCACCGACTTAGCTTGAATTAAAACAATACGCGGGTACGAATAGTACCTTCAATTGCTTTTAACTCGCCCAGCGCTTGTTCGGCTTGGTTTGAATTGACTTCCATGACCACGTAACCAATATCTGCAGTCGTTTGTAGATATTGCGCAGCAATGTTAATGCCTTTTTCTGAAAACGCTTGGTTAATTTTAATCAACACACCTGGACGGTTGTGGTGAACATGCAATAAGCGCGAGGTGCCTTTATGTTGTGGCAATGACACTTCAGGGAAGTTAACCGCAGACACAGTTGAGCCATTATCAGAATATTTAGCCAGCTTACCCGCGACTTCAATACCGATATTTTCTTGAGCTTCAGCAGTACTACCACCAATATGCGGGGTAATAATGACGTTATCTTGTCCACGTAGTGGGCTAATAAATTCGTCATCATTTGACTTAGGCTCAACTGGGAATACATCAATTGCAGCGCCTGCAATATGGCCTGACTTTAGGGCATCAGAAAGCGCATCAATATCAACCACAGTGCCCCGTGATGCATTGATAAAAAAGCTTTTTGAACGCATTTGTTCAAACTCTGTCGCACCAATCATATTTTTAGTTTGCGCAGTTTCTGGTACATGCAAGCTGATAACGTCTGCTTCATTCAATAGTGTTTCCATTGAATGGATTTGGCTGGCATTACCCAGTGGCAACTTGTCTTCAATATCGAAAAATACCACCCGCATACCGAGGGTTTCAGCCAAAATACCCAGCTGAGTACCTATATGGCCGTAACCAATGACCCCTAAGGTTTTACCGCGCACTTCATAGCTACCATTGGCACTTTTTAACCAACCGCCACGGTGGGCAAGGGCGTTACGCTGAGGAATACCGCGCATCAGCATGATGATCTCACCTAACACTAGTTCAGCAACACTGCGAGTGTTTGAGAATGGTGCATTAAAAACGGGTACGCCTAACTTCTCAGCAGCGGCAATATCAACTTGGTTAGTACCAATACAGAAACAGCCAATCGCGACTAGTTTTTCAGCATGGTTCAACACTTCAGCGGTTAATTGGGTGCGCGAGCGCAGGCCGACAAAGTGAGCATCTTTAATTGAGCGCAGCAACTGGTCTTCAGGAAGGGAAGCTTTGTGATATTCAATATTGGTATAACCTGCACGCTTAAGTACATCGACTGCAGTTTGGTGGACGCCCTCCAACAGCAGGATTTTAATCTTATCCTTGTCAAGCGAGTGTTTTGCCATGGTGTGGGTACCCTCTTATCAATAGTTATGCTTATGTTATGCTGACATTAATGCGCAACCAAAATAGCATTATTTATTGCCATTGTAGAGGGCTAGATGGCTAAAGACTGTGATCTTGGTTTAGAACAATATCATCTAAAGGGAATGTATAGTGAATAAGAAAGTTATATGGGTGGTTATTTTTGCTGTCGTGCTCGTTTGGTCGGTGAGTTCACCTAAAGATATGTTTACTTGGTGGTTAGAAGCACTGCCAGCATTAATCGCCTTACCCATCTTATTTTTTACCCGTAATAAATTCCCCCTAACACCCTTAGCTTACTTATTGATTTTGTTACATTGCTGCGTGCTCATGGTCGGAGCTAAATATACCTATGCCGAAGTACCACTGTTTGATTGGTTGGCTGATGTGATGGGTAGCGAACGTAATAATTATGACAAAATCGGCCATCTTGCTCAGGGGTTTATTCCGGTCATACTGGCAAGAGAGGTGATGCTAAGAAATCACGTCTTGCAACCGGGCTATTGGTGTCAGTTTCTATCAGTTTGTTTTGTATTGGCATTTTCTGCTTTTTACGAACTTATTGAGTGGTGGGTTGCAGCTGCAACAGGTGAGAATGCGGAGGCGTTTTTAGGCACTCAAGGCTATGTGTGGGATACACAGTCAGATATGTTTATGGCACTTATAGGTGGTATTAGTGCATTAGTCTTGCTCACAAAGGTACATAATAAGCAGTTAGCATCACTTTAATCAGCTACATTTATAGATCTTGTGACTGTTAAGTTTATTTTTACTTGTTTTATTTTTGGTAACGGCTTGGTTTGCTAGCACTTAATCTATTAATGAGTACTTAAGTATTGCAGAAATACTTTATGGACTAGCTAAAATGCCTTATGGGCTAGTTAAAATGTACTATTATTGCATTATGTTGTTATTATGTTATCAATGTTTCAGGAAGAAACTCGTATAGCCGAGAGATACAGAATACTTTTCAGGGAGAAAAGTGATGAATTCGAATATTGATGAATTAGTCTTCTTACACCAGGTTGCAGCGCCTTGCAACTTGGCTATTTTAGCTGAGTCGATAGGGTTAAAAACCAGGGTAGTGAAACACCCTAGTGAACTTGAAGTAGAACATAATACTAATTGTTTCTATTTGATCGCCCAAAAGGGGGCCGCGCTGGATAGCAAAGGCATTCCGCTGTTGGTATCACGGCTAGTTAATCATGTCCCTGTCGCTTTATATCAAGTTGAACGGGGCTCGTTAGATCAGGAGTCTGCACTATTGTTAGGTGTAAGAGGCTTACTTTATGCCGACCAACGTATGGATTTAATGTTGACCGGGTTACGTAAAATGGTAGCTGATGAGCTTTGGTATGATCGACCGCTAATTAGCAAAATTTTCCGCCGACTAGTACAAAAACTTGATGCTAATACAGAAATCCCCCCAGATACTATCGCAATGCTGCAAATGCTCACTAATCGTGAAAGAACCATTATTCAGCTAGTTTCAAGCGGTGCAAGGAATAAAGAAATAGCCCACAGGCTTTGCATTAGTGAGCACACGGTAAAGGCACATATCTCTTCCATCTTTAGGAAAACCCAATCTCGCAATCGGGTCGAGTTACTGCGTTGGGCACAAACTTATCAAGCCCATTTTGAGTTCGCTTAACTTAGGTTATTTACCCGCTTTAAAATAATTTAGAGATGTTATTAAGCCAGTTGCTAGTTGTAACTGGTTTTTTTGTTTGTTTCGGCAATTATTTCATCGTGTAAAATTAATTTATGAGCTTATGTCATAAAATTGCACAGAATTAGCTTAACGTAATGAAAACAATAAGCTTTGCCAGTGGAGGAGATATTAAAGTAAATATATAGGGAGCAATGTGCTCCCTATATTCAGTAAGAAAATTTTCTATAAATTAATTCTGGTAAATTGCTGCAGAATTAAAGTTTCCGGTTTGGACTACAGTGGCAATATCATTAGTGCCAATTTGCATGCCTGTAACCGTATTATCATTACCAATTTGGGTTACATTTAATGTATTCATAGTACCATCAATTGCAAAGTAACCATCATCTCCACCAACCCAGTTACCGTCGCCTAGCTGAGAAACGGTAATTGAGTGGTCATCACCAAAGGCGACTATATCAGTTAAGTTAAAATCACCTTCTTGGCTGATATCAACAGTCTGATTTGAACCGACATTTGAAATAACGGCTTCGTTATCATTGCCTGTTTGGCTCATATCAACTGTATTGTTATCTCCAACGGTTTCTGAATATGCAAAGTTAAGTTCACCTGAGGAAGTGATAGTGACCTCATTATAGAAGCCATCAGCTACAAAAGCAGTGTAGTTATCTGCACCACTTTGATCTACAGATATAACATTCTCATCACCATAAACAATAAACTCAGTTAAATTGGCATCACCAGTTTGTACGACTTCAATATCGTTAAGCGAGCCATTTAAAATAGCAATATTAGCGCCGCCCACTTGGTTACCAAAACCATCTTGACTAATAGTAACGTCATTATCGTCTCCAAAAGAAAACTCTATTGTTGCGCCGTTATTAATGCCAGTTTGGTCGATAGTAATATCATTTAAAGAGCCTGATAAGCTTGCTACTACAGCAGTGTTATCATCGCCTGTTTGGCTAAAATCGAATGTATTATTATCACCAAATACACCTAAAGCAGCACCAAAGTTGTTATCACCAAGTTGGTTTACAAATAGTTCATTACCATCGCCAGCATTTAGGCTGCCTGAATCGGAAACGATACCTGCTTGGTTATTTACACCATCTTGCATTATGGTTGCACTATTACTATTACCTTCAACAGCGAATACCGCTAAGTTAATCGCACCGTACTGGGTTACTTCTGCAGCGTTTTCATTACCAATAACTTCGATGATACTTTCGTTTTGAGCTCCATCTTGAATAACATCAGCAGTGTTACTATTACCCGTTAGCGATACGTCACTAGTGTTATAAAAGTCAGCCTGCTGAATAGTAACTTGGTTTTGGTCACCTATGATGCCAACGTTTGAAATATGCCAATCATCAACCTGGTTAGTAATGACAGAGTTTCCATTACCTTCAGAGCTAATATAAGATTCTTGCCAGTCCCCTTGCTGGGTTACCTCGGCAAACTGTAAATCACCAATTTGTGTCACGGTTGAAATATGACGCGTGCCAGTTTGGCTTACTGTGGCATCCTGCTCCATGCCCGTTTGAGTTACTGTTGCGTTAGTATTCGAAGCGAATGCCGATTTCTCTGCAGCTGTCACCTCTGGTAATGAAAGTCCTGCTGCTGAAACGGGTAATGCTAAGCTTGCTGCAATAGCAAGTGATACTAACGATAATTTCTTTTGCGATTTCATTCTACGCTCCCTGTTTAAATATAGATTTATCTGATTATTAGAAAATAATCGTTTGATAAAGTATTTCGCTTCCTAGTTAACTCATTGTGTCGCCAAAGTGCATAATTTAGCTTTAGGTAACTGAGTACTAATATGCGATCAAGAAGTAACTTCAGCGTGAACTTTTAAAGATCTAACAGTATTTGAAGCACTATAAACCCTCAATAAACACCAATAACTTAAGAGCAGGGTTTGCTTTTAAGTTTATGATTATTAACCCTAAAACTGTTTGGTTTTAGGTTGGTAGAATTTCAAATGATTCTGCTGATGCAGCGCGTTACAAGATTAACTTACGGTGCCCATTGATTTTTCTCAATCGTATAAAAGGTTAGTTTTTTTAGGGGGTTAAGATTAAACCTTTAGTGCTACAAAGGTTTAAGTTACTGAATATCATGCTTATATTTGGCTATTTTCGCTTACCACTAATATTGACTAGTCGAATAAGCCTAGTAGTTACTTACTAATTAAAGTTTCAGTCCTTTTATTGTTATACAGCTTGTGGCAACAATTTGATGGCAACAACAAATTCCGGGTTTCACTTCGTGGAAAATCAACTCGCTTTTAAAAATAGCTAATGGAAAAGCTACAGGTGCTGCATTACCGGTTCCGGGAATTATTAATGGAAGATAGGAAGCCACATCATGATTAACAAAATGTCCCCAATTGCATTAGCAGTAACATCTCTATTTGCGTTAAACGCAAGCCCTGTTATTGCTCAAGAAAGTGTAAAGTATAAAAAAGATGAAATTCTCGTTGTTTATAAAGAAAATGTGTCAATCTTTGAACGGTTGTCAGCGCAAAATCTAGTCGCAGGAACAGTCACAGATAAAAATGCTGATGGTATAGATGATAAGTTTAAATACCTATTATCTGGACGATTGGCTAAGTTATCACTTAAAAGCGGTAGTAATGTTGAAAGTGCAATTAAGTTAATTAGTAAGCATCCAGCAGTAAAATATGCCGAACCTAATTATACTTATACGGCAATTGGTATGCCAGACGATCCAAATTTCGTGGAGTTATGGGGCTTAAATAATACCGGTCAAACTGGTGGTGTTTCTGGTGCTGATATCGATGCCGTTACCGCTTGGGACACTACTACAGGTAGTGAAAATGTGGTTATTGGCGTAATTGATACTGGTGTTGATTATAATCATCCAGATCTAGTTGCAAACCTTTGGGTTAACCCTAATGAAATACCCGGAAATGGTATTGATGATGATAACAATGGTGTCATTGATGATGTTAACGGCTTTAACGCTATTACCGGAACTGGTGATCCAATGGATGGCAATGGTCATGGTACCCATGTCTCAGGAACTATTGGCGCACAAGGTAATGATGGCGTAGGTGTTGTTGGGGTTAACTGGGATGTCACTATCATTGGTTGTAAATTTTTAAGTGATAGTGGAACAGGCTCTACAGAAGCTGCGATAGCTTGTATTGATTATTTCACTAATTTAAAAGTGAACCATGGTGTTGATGTTAAAGCGACCAATAATTCTTGGGGCGGCGGCGGATTTAGCCAAGCATTAAAAGATTCTATTGAATCGGCTGGTGATGAAGGAATTTTATTTGTTGCAGCAGCAGGTAATAGCGCTGTTGATAATGATGCAAATCCACACTATCCATCAAGTTATGACTCTGATGTTGTTTTGTCGATTGCCAGTACCGATCACAATGACGATATGTCTAGTTTTTCTCAATGGGGATTAACAAGTGTCGATATGGGCGCGCCTGGTTCTGCGATTTTATCAACCCTTCCTGGAAATAGTTATGGTACCTATTCAGGTACTTCAATGGCTACACCACATATCACCGGCGCTGCAGCACTTGTGTGGTCAATAGCACCTGATATTGCCCCTGTCACTATGAAGCAGTTACTAATGGATTCTGGTGATGCTAATGCAGCATTGACTGGCCTAACAGTGGCTGGAACACGTTTAAATGTCGCAAACGCACTGGCAGATGCAGATCCAGATCCATCATTTGCGTTAAGTGTCACGCCATCTTCACAATCAGTTGAAGCTGGCAGTGCCGTTAGTTATGACTTTAGTCTGGGCAGTATTGCTGGTTGGGATGATCAAGTCGCGCTGTCATTTGATGTATCACCAGCATTAGAAGGCATTAGTCTTTCTGCTAACACTGCAGTAGTCGGTGACAGTTTTACGCTTGATGTTGCGACGCTTGAGTCTGCTATTTGGGGAGATTATGTCATTACCGTTCATGCTGATGACGGCATCACTTCGAAAAGTAAAGCTGTTAGCCTAGAAGTCTATCCTGCGGGATTGAATGATTTTGGTTATAGCAATGATACTCCTGTGGATATTTCGGATAATACTACTATCACCAGCACCATTGAAATCGGGGATGAATTACAAATCTTTGGCCTTGATGTGAATGTTGATATTACCCATACATGGATAGGAGATTTAGTCGTAACACTAACATCACCAAATGGCACAGAAGCTATGTTGCACAATCAAACTGGTGGCAGTGCTGATGATATTGTACAGACATGGGCAACTGAGCAATTCAATGGTGAAATAGCATTGGGTACTTGGACATTAACGGTTAGTGATTTAGCGGGTGGAGATACTGGCTCATTAAATCATTGGGGCTTACTTTTATCGGCTCTGGGGGATGCGAGTCCTACAGCACCAGTGGCAGGCTTTGAATATGCTATTGATGGCTTAACGGTTGATTTTACCGACTTAAGTTCAGACGTTAATGATGACATTGTTAGCTATGAATGGAGCTTTGGTGACGGTTCTACCTCTTCAGATATGAATCCTACATACGCTTATGCGGCAGGTGGAATTTACTCTGTGACATTGGTGGTAACAGACAGTGAAGGTTTAACTGATACAACTGCTATGGATATCGAAGTATTTGATTACAGCATAGACGCTGCAGTTACACGTACTATGGTTTCACGTCGTGGTAGTGCGGCGGTGGACTTATCATGGAGCGGTGCAAACGGTGAAAGTGTTAATATTTACCGTGATGATGTAATGGTATCAACAACGTCGAATGATGGCCGTTACCGAGATCGTTTCACTAATGCACCAGCAGAGGTGACTTATAAAATCTGTGAAACAGACACAACATTATGTTCAGACCCAATCGTAGCTATTTTTTAGTAGTGTTAACCTAAAAAATTAAAACGAAGTTTAAAAAGGGATGGCAGCTGCCATCCCTTTTTTATGGAAATCCTTTAAAGTTAAATAGCTTGGCAGTAGACTGAATTAATTACGAATTACTGGAAGTTGATAAATGAGTATTTGGTTTAGAGAAGTCACCCTTGAAGATTGCGCTAAAATGGATAGTGGGCTCCATGGGAAGGGCACATTAATGAAAACCCTTGGTATTAAAATCACTGAAATTGGCGCAGATTATATGGTGGCGACTATGCCAGCTAATCCCTCAGTACATAACCCTTTAGGCATAGTTCATGGCGGCGCTAATGTGGCACTGGCCGAAACCGTTGCCAGTTATGCGGCTAACTTTGTGGTCGACTTTAAGCATTTTTATTGTGTTGGCCAAGAAATTAATGCCAATCACTTAAAAGCGTCACGAAATGGTGAGTTAATTGCGACGGCAAGAGCAGTGCATATCGGTAAACGTAGCTCGGTATGGGAAGTGCTAATCAATAATTCTGCAGGTGAGTTATGTTGTATTTCTCGGATGACTGCGGCTGTAGTAGCTAGAAAAGTCAGCGCTTAATAGGCAATTATTAACTACACTGAATAAAGTCAAACCCCTTAAAAGGAATCATAAATGGAAGCTGCAACAGTATGGGAATGGGTGGGTTATTTAGCCTCTGCCGTGGTGGCTATTTCATTGATGATGGCTAATATAAAAAAATTACGCTGGTGGAACCTTATTGGTGCAGCGCTTTTTGTCGCTTATGGTTTGGCGATAGGTGCCATCCCAGTGGCATTAGTGAATTTTTTTATTGTATTGATTGATATTTATTATTTAATAAAACTGTATAAAGAACCTGAAACTAGATCAGAATAAACCCTTTAAGTTTGTCGTTTTATCTACGTATATAGTTGCCTTCTAGTTGCACAGGTAATCAGCTTGTAAACTATTGATGCAATATTTACACTTAATTTGGTGTGAGATCAGTAATGACTCAATTGTATTTAAATATCATTAAATGGTGAGGCGAATGCTTCGCCATTTTTTTTGCTAGTGAATCGTAAAAATAGATTGTAGCAATTCATCTTAATCGTTTTAACTTTATTTTCGCTGCGGTTATTATGATTTCAATGAAACGCAGCCAGGAGAAATATCGTGGCGACAGTATTTGATTTAATTGAGCAGTGGCTAGATGCCGCAAATCAGGAGTAACAAATGGATAATAGCAATTACTTAACTAGCCAAAATGGTGCCCCAATAGCTGATGACCAAAATTCATTATCAGCAGGTGAGCGTGGTCCATTATTATTACAAGATTGGCACTTAATTGAAAAATTAGCCCACTTTAACCGTGAGCGTATTCCTGAGCGAGTAGTACATGCAAAAGGTACCGGTGTTTATGGTACTTTTACCTTAACTAAAGACCTAAGTGATTTCACCTTGGCTGATCACTTTAATGGTGTGGGCAAGCAAACTGAGACCTTCATTCGCTTCTCAACTGTTGGCGGCGAGATGGGTAGCGCCGATGCAGAGCGTGATCCTCGTGGTTTTGGTTTACGTTTTTATACTGCCCGCGGTAATCATGACATTGTGGGGAATAACACTCCGACATTCTTCTTACGTGACGGCATTAAATTCCCTGACTTTATTCATACCCAAAAGCGTAACCCGCAGACTAATTTGAAAGATCCGCAAGCAATGTGGGATTTCTGGTCATTAAACCCAGAAGCCATGCATCAAGTGACTATTTTAATGTCAGATCGCGGTATCCCAGCTAATTACCGTCAAATGCACGGCTATGGTTCACATACTTTCTCATTATGGAATGCCAAAGGTGAGCGTTACTGGGTGAAGTTCCACTTTAAATCACAGCAAGGTGTGGTGAACTTAACCGCAGAGCAAGCTGATATTTTAAAAGGTATTGATCCGGACTCGTCACAACGTGACATGGTGGCGGCTATCGCCGATGGTAATTTCCCTAAGTGGGCTGTAAAAGTGCAGATAATGCCTGAAGCAGACGCCAATGATTATGCAATAAACCCATTCGATTTAACCAAAGTATGGCCACATGCAGATTATCCATTAATTGAAATTGGCGAACTTGAGTTAAATCGTATGCCAGACAACTACTTTGCTGAAGTTGAGCAAGTTGCATTAGCACCAAGTAACTTGGTTCCTGGTGTCGGCGCTTCACCTGATAAAATGTTGCAAGCACGCTTGTTCTCTTATGCAGATGCTCAGCGTTATCGTATTGGAACTAATTACAACCAATTACCGGTAAATTGTCCTCATGCCGCTAAAGCTAACCATCATCAACGTGCAGGGGCTATGGCAGGGACACAATGCCCATATAACGGCAGTCAAACAGGTGCAGATTCAAGTGCCAATTACGGCCCAAGCACTGCTCCGGCAGCACTTCAAGAGCCGTCTCAATTTATTGAGCCGCCACTAAGACTTGATGGCGAGGCTGCAAGATATAGCCGTTATGACCAAGATGACTATACTCAGGCGGGTAATTTGTACCGCATCTTTAGTGAAGAAGAAAAGCAGCGTTTAGTTGAAACCATTGCTGGTACATTGAGCCAAGCAAGTGAAGATGTGCAATTGAGAATGGTTGAGCATTTCTTAAAAGCTGATAGCGATTATGGTCAACGCATCAAAACACTTTTGGAAGCATAATGGTCGCTAATTTGATTGTTAAGGTATTAGATAGAGGGTGTAACAGATTCTGTGTAACTGCAATTTAGTTAATATGCTTCACAATTCTGTCTTCGAACTCAATAATAAA
>NZ_JAUOQU010000027.1:0-76054 GCF_030547195.1 Shewanella sp. 6_MG-2023
ATGAGTATCTGCCTATCCTTGACTCTCTATAGAGTACGTGTTGATAAGCAGTTACACAAAATTAGTTACAGTCTCTACTCCGACGTAAAATATTCATTTTCCCCAACATGTTCCTACAATCGAAGTTAGTTTCTCTACCTCCAATAAATTTTATTCTAACTTCAACTTCTTCCATATACTGGCTATAAACTGTCTGTCTACAGCGTCAAATGGATTATCAGCGACCACATATGATGAGGTCGATTTTGTCATTGCAAATAATTCACTGTTGGGATTAATCCCGTTTTCGTCTATGGCAAGGTTATTGAACAAATCAACCACCACCGTTTTTAATTCTGCCAATAATTGTTCAAAAACTTGCTGCACCTGCTGGATAAACACATGGTAAGGCTCGTTACCACTTAACATAAAACTGGTGCCCGCAGTCCCCACTAAATTAATGCCTTCTTTGATATAGTCAATCTCAGACAAATGCTGGACCCATAGTTTGTCGATGGCGTGCATAACTACAATATTCAGGGCTTCATTGAGCTTTTCATCACTCACGACTGTACTGAGATTTTGCCAACGCGATGTGACTTTGCTTTTAAACTCTTCAGCCCCTTCCCCCTGTAAAATGTCATTCCGTAGTTGGTGGATCATTTGCCTTTGCTGTTCAACCAAATCACTGTATTTGTATAACGCTTTGCGTCTATCAAGATTCGCGCCTTCTAGCACTCGCTGGCCGTGCGCAATTTTTTTGCTGATACGGGCATTGGATAGCAACTCCCCAGTGTCACTTTTGCCAGACAACAAGCCATCCTGCCCCAAGTGATTAAACAATTTGTCTTCAAGGCTGACAAAATATTGCGAAGACCCAGGCTCGCCTTGCCTTGCCGCCCGTCCACGTAATTGATCATCTATCCGTCTCGACTCAAATCGGCTAGTGCCGATAATATGCAGGCCACCTGCCTTTTTTACTTGTATATTGCTTGCAGTGTCTTTTGCCCCCAGTAAAATATCTGTACCGCGTCCGGCCAAGTTGGTACAGATGGTGACGGCCCCCCAAGCACCTGCCTGAGCAATTATTTGGGCTTCCTGCTCATCATTTTTAGCATTGAGCAGACAACACTCAATCCCTTTTTCAACTAACAAAGCATATAAGTTTTCAGACTCGCGGACATTGGGCGTGCCCACCAAAACAGGTTGCCCTGTACGTTGAATCAAGGATATTTCATTGCAAATGGCAATGGTTTTTTCGGCTTTTGTACTGAACACCCGATCTGGCTTGTCTATTCTAATGCAGGGTTTACGCGGTGGAATAACACAGGTTTTTAATTGGTATAACAGCTCAAACTCTTGCGCTGCCAACACCGCGGTGCCGGTCATGCCGCTCACTTTCTTAAACAAACACATCAAATGTTGCAAGGTGATTGAACCTAGGGTTTGACCTTCCTTTTTGACTGGCAGACCTTCTTTGGATTCCAATGCCGATTGCATACCATCTGGCCAGCGGTGCTTTTCGGCAATTCTACCTGTGAATTCATCAACCAGTTTGATGCTGTTGTCTTTAACTATGTAATCTATGTCTTTGACCAGCAAAACCTCGACGTGCAGTGCTAGATTGACGCTGGTCAGCAAGGGCAAATTATCGATATCAAATAGGTTTTCACAGCCAAATTGTTGCTCTATTTTACGACTGCCGCTGTCCGTCAAGTGAACAGAGGTGCTAAATTCATCGACCGCATAATCGTTTGTTTTGTCTAATTGTTTAATTACCGTCGCAATGTGCGTCAGTTGATCATTGTTTTGGTGGATATCACCTGAAATAACCAGAGGAATACGGGCTTCGTCAATTAGAATCGAATCGGCTTCATCAACAATGGCAACATCTAATCCCGACAATACTTTTTGCTGTTTATAATGCACCAATTGATCACGTAAATAATCAAAGCCAACTTCTCGGGCTGTGGCATAAACAATGTCGCAGGCATGAGCTTTTTTGCGTTGTTTACACGACATGTCAGCTTGGATCATTCCCACGCTCAAACCAAAAAATTGATAGAGGGGCTGTAAAAAGTGACTGTCTCGTTTAGCCAGATAGTCATTAAAGGTGAGTACGTGAACTTTGCGGCCAGCTAATGCGTTAACAATAACGGGGGCAGCTGCGGCCAATGTTTTACCTTCCCCGGTTTTCATATCGACAATATAACCGTCATGTAATGCTAACCCGGCCAACATTTGGCTATCGAAGGGCCTCATGCCTAATAGTCTGTTTGATATTTCTGACACAGAAGCAAAAATTTTAACTTGAGTGGATATATTCATTGGCGGGGAAATAGAAGCACACAGTGATTGTAGCTGTGCTTTGAGTTCATCATCACAAAGCGATTTCAATGTCTCGCTAAAGGAGTTTATTTGTGTCAACGTTTTCTTAAACGGTTTAAGGTCGGATTCAATCGATGACCTTTGCAGTTTTTCCATAACCCTTTTAAACATACTTCCACCTGTTTGTTTATGCTTAAAATATATATTGGTTGTGGAAAGGCTTAATTCAAGTCAAAAGCCTTTAAATCCTTGTTTCTCAATCTAACCAATGCTAACTACCGCACCTAAAATAACTCCTAAAGCAATGATTTTATTTCCAATTAATAAAGAAAACTTTAAAGGAAATAGGTTAAAAGTAAGTGGGTAGAGTCAGTGTGTAGAGTCAGTGGCAAGAGTAACTTAATCTAAAACTCATCAGTTTAAATTAGGTCTAACCCCATGAGGTGAATGCTGTATCAATGAGGACTGCAAGACGTTTGATGCAAGAAGCGAAAAGGGAAATGCTTTTGGTTTCCTTTCGTTTAGTATGGGCAAAGCGCTACGGCTTTCTCCGCCATTAATACCGTAAAAATTTGAGAATAAATGGATCAGAGCCTGACCATAACGACTCAGGCTAAATTTCTAATGTTCAGGGTTAGGATTAGGGCTGGGCTTAGAATTAGCAGCAAAACTAAACATGCCACCCATTATTAAAAAGTATTGGAGACTGCTACGTGTTTGGATTTAGTTTACTCTGATCCAACATATTTCAGATGTCACTTCCTACCCTAATAATATCACCACTGATTAAGCTATTTTTTTGTATTTGCGGTTTGCCAATTAAGAGTTAGCTAAACTCACTATTTAGGTGGTTAAAATGACTAACTGTTTATTTATCACACAGGTGCAAATTGAATATGTTTTGATTTGTTTTTGATTTCCTTTTGATTAAAACTACTTAAAATCACTTTAAATCAGTTGCTTAAGTGATTACCTCAAAACTTGGCACGCAGCTTGTAATAACCTAGGTGTACCCCATAATTGAAAAGGAAGACACCATGTTTAACTCAACCTCAAATACAAATTTAGTAGCTCGTTCAGCATCTACAAAAACTAACCGTACATTTAAAAAATTAGCGTTAATTGCCGTTATTGCAACAGCAAGTATTGGCGCTCAAGCGAATGAATTGAGTAGTGCTGATGTCGTGAGTGCATTAGAAACACGTTTTACTGAAGCAACCACAGAAATGCTACAAACTGCGAAACAAGAAATTACTTTGAATCTGCATAGTAAAATCGCAGAGCAACTATTTGAGCTAAGTACCTCTCTTGAGTTGACTGAATCAGTAACAGAGCCAGATACAGCATTAGTAAGTAATGAGGACTAATAAATGGATTTAATGATGTTACTTAATTTAGCAGACCCATTAATCTCAATGCTTCTGCTTCCCGTTATCAGCTTTATTGTGTGTTCGTTGTTGATATGCGGGTTGCAGTGGTACCAATTTAGAAGCATCAATGCTATTTCCAAAGAGTTTGTTTCACTGGAGATGGCGGGAGAAACAGCATGAACTTAACTGATGTAGAAAAGTGTTTAAAAGCAGATGACAGCCTAAATCTAATAATAATTTCGTAAATATGTAACAACCATTTTGTCTAAAAATCACTTAATAGCAGGTTCATACGCCTTGTTGACGTGCTTGTAATTGTTAATTCAGCCTGTATCAAACTTGAGCTTTCACGGTTTATAAAATCATTAGCACTGTGCTCAATTAAAAGGTCTAAATCGAACCTCATAAATTCAAGGTGAAACTGAAAGCCATAACAAGTGAGCTCAGCGTAAACTTAATCCACAACACTCCGACAGAAAAACCAGCTAGGCTTGTGTTGCCATCAGCGTTAAACAATAGTCAGGTGAGTCTGCAAGATTAGATTGGGTGGTTTCATTTGGGGCGAGTGCGAAGGTTTGGCAATAATTGACGATACTGCTTGAGTTATTCACATCCACTAGGCACTCAATCTGAAATAAGCCTGAGTTAAGTAGTTGCGAAGTACAACTGATTGACGTCGTACCAGAGCTATATTCAACCGCCTCGCCAATAAATAACGACTGCGATTGTTCAAGCAGGCAATGTCCGTTTTGCTCAAGGCGTAATTGCAGCACTACTCCAATCCGTTGGTCTAATTCAAACTGATGTTGTTGCTGTCGCTGTAAAGCCGACATATAAAAACCACCTAGTGGGCTACCCATTCTGTGTCCCTGTTAATTTAACTTACTCATATATCTCCAACCAACCTGCCCTATGACTAGTGCAATATCAATCCATTATAAAATAAAAAGTTAACTTAACCCTAAAACCCAATTTCACCAGACGCTGAATTAACCCATTGAAAATCGTTCGCGTTTCGAAAACTAAGGCTTAGAACTAATGCTTACCAAGAGTTAGCGGCGGCCGCACTAACTCACTTTGCTCACTCTCAACAAAATATCGCGCGAAGCGTTATGACTTTATTTTTAGCGACGAAAACAGTTTACCCAGATCCAACTTATATGAATATCTTGAAGTGCATGGATACAGGAGAAAGATCATGGTGGTTATACGGTATTTTCATATTCGTATTGCAGCAACTTGGAATGGTAAATATTTGAGGCTGACGCAGTGTTTGATACTTGGTCTTGTGAAAGACCAAGTATGCCCCAAATTATTTTGAGGTAGCTTACTCTTAAATTGCCATCTGTGAATAATCGAACGGGCTTGATCCCTTCCATTGAATACGAGCTTGCTTTTGTTGCATAAGTTGCTCAACTAATTCACGAATTTTAGGTTCTGCATCAATAAATTTATTCATATTAGCGCCGCCCATACGTGCATCATAAATAGCTTCACCGTCTAACCTGCCTTGATGAAACACTTTTATCTCCGCATAAACCATGTATAAAGCTAAATCCCAAGCCCAATTTGCCGTATAGGTGGCAGTCCACTCACAACCATCTTCTGCATTTAACTCTTGAACTAAACTGTATTTAATCTTTTTCTGCTGCAGTACTTTTTCAAACTCAACTAAAAATCCTGGACGTACATCTTTATTTTCAACGATACAAACTTCAGTTTCATTAGTCACTTCAATAGGATCAATTTTTTGCTTGATTGAACATGCTGACAAGCTTAAAACAGACAATGCCATCAACAGGCTAGTTTTTAAGTTATTATTCATTTTCTTCCTTGATTTGATTTTATTTTTTGGTAACCCATTTCAAAACTAATTTAAAGGTAAATGGGATTTTCTTTCAAGCGTACAACATATTAATGAACAGGCTGAAAACTAAGACTGACATTAGGGTGGCTTTAAAACCGTTTACTCTCGGATTTTTCATCCTTGCAAAGCAGGATTAAGATAACGATTAAGCCTTAATTTGTCTATTAAATATTTATATTTACAGTTAGTTAAGCAACTTATTAAATAAAAACCTATAAATTAAATGAAGTCAGACGCTGGATGATTCCCAGTAGGAAGTTGCCGAAGTGTATGCAGATAAATGGCGTAAGCCTATCAGAATCAGGATAGCGTTCGCGGGGCATAGGAGCCCCACCGCAAGCGTTAGCTATTGCCACAAACTTTCTATTAATATTTAAATGCCAACCAAAGCCAGCTACCCTGCTTGAATGCTAGAAGAGTGATTAGATTGTTCGCTATTTTCAAAATACACTGAGGATGACTGATGTGAAGTGTTCAAGTTAATCACCTATCAAAAAAGCATTTGTAAACCCGCTAGCCTTTGCCTAGAGACCTTAAAAGCTTATTAGATTCTGGCTTTATTTTCGTTTTGTGAACTATGCACCTTTGTTCAGCGCACACTTGTACCCATAATGCCTTATCAGCGATATTGACCATTGGAGTTTGCGATGCAACAGATTAATTGCCCACAGTGCAGCCAAAAAATCGACCTTAACCAAGTGACTTGCCCACAATGTCATGCCGCGCTAGGTTTAGATGCCCTCGGTGGCGTCGACCCAGATGTTCGCATCAAAAATCAGAAGCTTGCAATATGGTTTAGTGTGCTGTTTGGAGGCTTAGGTTTGCATAAATTCTATTTAGGTCAGTATCTCAAGGGTAGCTTGTACTTAGTGTTTAGCTGGACACTGGTGCCTATGGTAGCTGGCTGGGTTGATGCGATTCGCACCTTGAAAATGAGTCCATTTAGTTTTCAGCAGCGTTACTCACGTAAAGCGAGTCAGTACTCCGCTTAACTAAAACTAGCTTATCCTCCTAAATGAGTAGGGAGTTGCATATTGCTCCCTATTTATAAAACTCGATTTATAAAATCCTATTGAATAGCTTCCTATTAATAATGCCACAGTCTCGTGAGCTTTAATGATTTAAGACGTCAACGATGACATCGCTAAGCCACATTAACGCCGGGGATTTCTCATAGGTTTAGTGTGAAACTTCTTTTGCAAAAGGCTGAAAATCCCCCTTACTGGGCTGCTACAACAATATTCCAAGCTGTTTTACATTTTATCTATCACTTTTTAAGGTAGTCACTCACTTTATTCTTTTGTCATTAATGATAACTTTAGCAACCAAGAACCACTACCCAACAGAAATGAGAATGACCATGAACACCAAAGAGCGCATTTTTCACAGCGTATTATTTGAAGCGATTGCTTTAGCATTTGTTATCGGCGCCGCAACTTTATTTACTGATGCGGGCCCAAAGTCTGCTACAGGCTTAGCGGTAGGCTTATCGCTAATTGCAATGAGTTGGAATTATGCATACAACTTAGGCTTTGACCATATATTTGGTCATAACCGTATTAAACGCACCCTTAAAATGCGCTTAGGTCATGGTCTAGGTTTTGAGTTTGGTCTTATTTTTGCCACACAGCCCTTTATGATGTGGGTGTTGCAGTTAGATTTCTGGACGGTGTTTATGATGAACATTGGGGTGGTGGCATTCTTCTTGATATACGCGATTATATACAATTGGTGCTATGACCAACTTCGAGCGCGTATTGTCTCCGCTCGCGCTGCAGCCAATAATGCTGCCGTCAGTTAAGCTAGCCCAGCTTTAGGTATATGAAACGATACTTAGGTTAATCCCAAGTTCGTCAAATAAAGCAATAATACTAGAGTGACAGTCTATATCGGCGTTAGGTGCTAGGAGTTAAGAATTAAGAATTAAGAGATAGAATCTAGAGTCAAGAGCGACAGAGTTCGCTCTTAACCTCATGCTGAAAGATGCACTGAATAGGCTTAACAGTCCGTTTTGATTAATGTTCCCGCTGTGTTAATAGCGCCTGTTACGCCATCTAAAATGACGATATAGGCATCTAACTCGACACATGCGATGAAGAATAAACTTTATTGTTATTGAACCTCAGTCAGTGGCATTTCTAGCGCCCCACCATTGCCTGCTTTAACCACCTTATAAACACCAAGGGTACATATTGGCAGCACATAAACACATGCAAATCCGTAAGACATCAAGCTGTAACCTTTACCTATGAGATCGACAATGCCTATGGTGCCAAGCAATGCAGCCAATGACACTGTACCGAAGGCGATGAGCGCTCTTAACCAAGGCTTTGCATTAGCCTCATCACTGGTGGCAGGGATACGTTCAATAACACTTTGCACTAAGCCGACACCGGTTTCGATAAGCGTGCCAAACAAAGCGATGATAAATAGCATTAACAGCCAATCGGGGGCAAATTGCTGGATCATCCAATAATTGGGCAGCGGTTTATCTAATACATCAGGATAGCCAACGCTGTAACTTAAGTGGAACAGCAACGCCGGGATCATAATAGCAACTGCGGCAATCGCAGCTGACACGAAAGCCTGCTGCCGAGTTACAATATCGCGGGTAGAAAATAATAACCCTGGGGCAATCGCCAAGTTATACATCGCATACAATGCGCCGCCAAACCACCAGCTTGGCTCAATATCCGTTAGCGCAGTAGCGGCTAATAAATCCGTATCAGATTGGCCAACCACAATGACGAAATAAGTAATAAATACCCCGTACATCAGCACTGACCACAAGGCTAACGCCTTCTCAACCACCAGTCGCCCAAAAAGCACAAACAAAGCCACCAATATTGGCATTAAAATTAGCCCTATTGTGGCAGGCACATCAAAGCGCTCTTGCAAAGTGTTACCCGCAGCGGCGCTCACCACCCCCAGCACTAACAAAAACAGTAAGATGTATAAGATTTCAAATACAACCCAAAAAGGCCCAATTAATTTCTTAAAGAAATGGCGATAATCATAAACCTTAAACACCCGTGCAAATTCAAAGGTTATTCCTAATACTATTGCAAAAATTACCGTTGCCGTGCATATGGCTAATACGCCTCCCATTTGGCCGTATTGGGTAAAAAACTCGATAACCTCTCTGCCCGTCCCATAACCACCACCAATAAGCACTGACAGAAATACCGCTGCGGGGATAAAATAAATCTGTATTACCTTAATCATGTTTGAGTCCATTATTATTTTATGAGTCAGTTGCAGCTGACTTTCTCCGCCTTAAGTTCAACTTTGTTATCGAGTTCTCGTTAGCACAAGAACTGCTAAGCTAAATTTTTATTATTTTTTAATCACATATTTTAAGGTAAACGTCATTTAACCTTTATGCAACAACTAGCGTTATTGATAAAAAGCTTAATCTGCGAGACAGTCTGTAACCCTCCCTTGAACTCAATAATTTTGAAGCTAGTCTGCTAAAACGATGGCATGTGGAGTATGGCGTAAGGTGTGTGGGTTAAGGTTTATGGAGTAAAGATTGAGGAATAAGTTTGTTCAGCCCGAAATACGAAAGCGATTGTATGAAAAGAATACCTCAGAAAACGCTATCGTCCTGCTTGTTATAAGTTTGCGGTCATAGCGCTAAATTAACCGCAAACTTGATTACGGCCGTTATTTTTAGCTTGATACAAAAGTTCATCAGCTTCATTAATGAGTGCGCGTAAGCTTTGCTTCGTATAACAACTCACCCCACAGCTAATGCTAAGATGAACAAGTTGCGAGTCGAGTTTAATTGGCGTTGAAGCAACTGCCTCACGAATATCGTTAGCAATGACGAGCATGTCATGTTTAAAATCGTGCTCATCATTAGAGCGGCTAGCAACAGTATCGCTAAGAGGCGCTTTGATTAACATAAGAAACTCTTCACCGCCCCATCGAATTACTGTGGTTTCAGGCGAATTTGATTGCTTAATAATGGCAGCGATATGTTGCAAGGCCAGATCTCCAACGCCATGACCGAATTGATCATTTACACGTTTAAAGTGGTCAACATCCAGCATGATCACCCCAAATTCAATTTCGCCATTTACCGCTAATACCATGTTTTCTACCGCGATAGCCGCGCCTTCACGGCGATTATAAAAGCCTGTTAAGTCATCAAAAGTGGCATGTTGAGTCAATTTGGCTTCTAAGGCTTTTTGTTCGGTTATATCGAATATTACTCCGATTAAACCAGCCACATTACCTTCCGCATCAAAAAAGCTGGTTTTGTGAAATTTTACAAACACAATATCTCCGCTATTGGTGCGAATTTCTTTTTCATAAATTTGCACCCCAGGATTATCAAACAAGGCTTGATCCGCTTGTTGGTAACTATCCGCCAAGGCTTTATCAAACAATTGATATACGCTAAACCCCACCAGTTGTTGTCTCGATATTTTTATGAAGTCTTCAAAAGCCCGATTACAGCCCAAATAAACCCCATTCACATCTTTGTAAAAAATCGGCACCGGAAGCGTATCAATCGTAAACTGCAAAAGAGGGTTATCCGCGCTAAAAAACACCAATAAATCGTGTGGAGCTAAGGGGTTTGTTAAGGCCATATCTACTCACTAGTAAAAAATCATGCTCTTTGAGTATAGACATGTTAGCTAACACTTTCCTCAAGCCTGCAATTAATGGCAATTTAGCAGTCCGTTAAAAACTAAAATGTTTAGGGCTTATTTATGGGCAACTATTAGAGGGGATGTCAGGGGACAAAATGAATGATTAGAGTGTCACTGGATAATTAAAATATAATCATTAACAACAAAACTCAGGGGGATCTGACTGTGACTCCCCTGATCGCTTAGCAATGTTCAACTCGCATATTTAAAAGTGGTACTTTACCAATAAGCTAGTCACATTTTGATTGGTATTAAAGCCCGAGCTGCTCTTAATACCGTACTTGTTTTTCCAATAGTCATATTCAATACCCACATAAAGTGCACTATCTCGCATACCGACTTGCTTACCTAAATCATATTTAAGTTGTGGATTGAAATGAAAGTTCTTTTCATAACTGCCATCAGAATCAACTACCCAATCAATAAAACCATCAAATACGATATTTGAATCGCCTACAGGCCAGGTGACTTTCCAGGCAGGGGTGATTTGCCAAGTATCACCATCGCGGCCATCGGGGAAGCGGCGATACATATTAAACTGAAAAAAATCAAAACCAGGAATGGCTAAATCAATACCTGCACCAATTAAAAATGATTCAACATCGCCTTCGCCAAACTCAACGGTGGTTGCTAGCAGTACATCTTTAACAACCCCCATTTCAACCGGTTCACCAAGCATTTTACTGAAGCTAAAGCGCGGGCTAAATTCACCATAATAGGCGCTTTTACCGTTTAAAAAGTCTTCTTCACCATTGTATTTAGTGAAATCGACAAACATAAATAAATCGCCAACACTCCAACCGCTAACATGTTCAAAAGTCAGTGTTTGTTGAATTTCAGGATTAACCTTAAAGTCGTCACCATATAGGTAAGTTAAACTATTGTCTTGCCACTGAACCACGTCATTGGCAGCAGCAAATGGTGCGTAACTCGCTAACAAGGCTATAAGCAGGCGTTTCATATTACATCCTTTTAAATAAGTTTAATTGATATAAGCCATTAAGGGATTGGCCTTGAATGATTTCAGCATTAGTGCAATAGGTTTCTCATAAGGTAACAGCGTATTATGATCCTTGCTGTGATAACAATTTTATCGCTTTCGAGTCGATATCAGAGTGTCTATCACAAGCGACATCAATAGTAATGCAATAACAACGGTGGAGATTATGCCAGTAACGTTTTAGATACTTAAGCGTTACATTGCCAAATTGCTTGATAAGTGAATTCTGAATCAAGGACTTGTTAAAACAACAAGCTCCAGTACAAAAAGCGCCGCTACACTAGTTGTGCTATGTCGATGATATTATTGAGACTATAAAGACTTGTTTCGCCATTAACGATTTGTGCTAACATCAAATGACCATACTATTTATATTGATATTAAACGAATTAATGACACAAAGGCCAATATGCTTGGGTAACAAACATACCAACACCATAGGCAACACGTCTTTAAGCCTTTTTCAATTTAGGCTATTGGTCATTATTGGCACGGCTTTACTTGGCAGCTTTATGATTGCAGATTTAGCCCTAGTACCTGATGCCGTAAGCGATATATACATCACTTCTCGTTTATACCTGCAGTTGCCTGTCTGTATTACTTTTTTGTTAGCCTCTTTTCACCCGCAATTTTCGAAGTTCTACCAAATGGCGCTTGCCGTCACCATGCTGTTGCTCACCTTTATCAACTATTGGTTAATACTAATGTGTTGGCAAATGGAAGCCTTTGCCTTTCCTTATGAAGGCACTGTTATGTATAGCTTATTTACCCTATTCGTATTTCGTATGTCATTTAAATATTCTGTACCTTATTCATTAATAGTGCTGATTGGTTTTGCCAGCATCGTACTCACAGAGCCTATTTATGGTAATAAAACGGCCGTCAGTTTAGGTTTTGTTGTCGTAGGCTTGATTGTTGGCCTGCTAGGAGTATTACAAATAGAACGGGCATTAAAACAGCTGTCAAAAGCTAATAAAAAATTGAATCGATTAAGTCAGATAGACCATTTAACCGGTATTTATAATCGCCGGACTTTTGAAGCACGCTTTTCAGAGCAACTCAGTTTGCAAAACAGATCAGGAAATTGTATTTGTGTATTTATTATCGACCTTGATTATTTTAAAGGTTACAACGATGGCTATGGCCACGTAAAAGGAGACAATATTATTAAGTTACAAGCCAGTAACTTAAAAAAAGTCTTCCGTAGATCATCTGATATTGTCGCCCGATATGGCGGTGAGGAGTTTGTGGTGGTTTCAACGCAAGTGACGCAAGAGCAATGCCTTGAACTTGCCAATAACATCATTAACCAATGGCGAGATTTAAAAGAACCCCACGGCAAAGTAGCAGGGCAGCATTATGTCACTTGCTCAGTTGGATTCTATTTAGAGCAAATTAATCAGCTATCAGACAAAATCTCTATGGTCAAAAAAGCAGATAAAGCGCTTTATCAAGCCAAAGAACAAGGCCGTAATTGCTTTGTCCAATACACGCAATAAACACTACCATTAGGTGGTAGGGTATTAATACTAAAGATCTATTTTTACAATGATTCATAACTACGGCAAGCTTAAAACACATAAACTAAGCTCTATAAAGCACCCAATTTTTGTGTCATTCACTTCTGCAAAAAAACCAAATTATAAGTACCACTTAGGTATTATTCAGCTATATTTATAGCTCTAGTTCATTTACCTCAAATGATTCTGCACCACTCATTCTGCCCCGACATTCCAATAAGGTGATTCAATGGAAAAGCTAAAAGCATTATTAAGTACCGTGTGGCGAGTAATTAAAAAGCCTAGTGTTCATTACAGTTTAGGCTTCTTAGTTATCGGCGGCTTTATAGCGGGTGTCATATTTTGGGGGGCATTTAATACTGCATTAGAAATGTCGAGCACTGAAGAATTCTGTAGTAGCTGTCATCAAAATGTTTACGAAGAAATGAAACCTACCATTCATTTCACCAATCGCAGTGGTGTAAGAGCGACTTGTCATGATTGTCATGTGCCCCATAAATGGACCGATAAAATTGCCCGAAAAATGCAAGCGTCTAAAGAAATATGGGCAGACTTAGTCGGCACCATTGATACCCCTGAAAAATTTGAAGCAAAACGTCGTGAGCTTGCTGGACATGAATGGCGTCGATTAAAAGCCAATAACTCACTCGAATGTCGAAATTGTCATGAATACGATTATATGGACTTCACTCGCCAATCTGATAGGGCTGCTAATATGCACTCAAAGTATTTAGAGAGCGGCGAACAAACCTGTATTGATTGCCACAAAGGTATTGCCCATCAACTACCAGATATGGAAGGCGTAGAAGGCTGGTAAAGCTAAAATAAAGAACATTATTAAATCAAGCTTTCAGCACTAATGCGACTTGGCTAAACTCAATCCCTTGCCAACCATTAAGCATAAATTGACGAATGTTTTGATGATCTTTTCCCTCAGGCATGGCTAATACATCCCGATAATATTGACCAAATAATTGCAGCGTTTGAGGCTGGGTTAAATGGTGAATTTGCGCAAACGAAAACACCTTACAAGAACCTGAGTTTTCGCCAGCGTCATTAGCTTGTTTACCATTAGTAAAAGCGCTTGGAGTGAAATCATAGTGAGCATCGATGATTGCCATCGTGTCTTCAAAGCGAACGGGTTCAGCAGTTGTTTGAGACAGTGTTTCGATAAAGCTGACAACATCAGCTTGGGTATTTGTCAGTTCAGTCATGTTAAATCCTGTATTGCTGTCATAAACAGTGTGAAAAATCCTATAAACATCATATAAAAAGATTAACCCATCGTCCTTATAAAATGTGTAACTTACTCATCCAGCAGCAAATGACCCACTTTCACCCAAATAAGCGTATCTTGTTCAACATAAGGATTATGCTGACTTAAATGTGGACTGCGGATCCAAGTGCCTGCAGGATAACGACCTAATTCATCAATAAACTCACCGCTAATAACGTAAATTTCTTCACCACCAAAATGACGATGAGGCTGAAATTGGCAACCTGCAGGCCAAAAAACTAAGGCTGTCGATTCGGTAAGATGTTGATGCAGCGGCATCACCTTTAAATCACCTTGCCCAGCAGACCATGGTGTATTGTTAGTATCGATACGAACTTGAGCGCCATCGCTAGCTTGAAATTGATGTAGCTTTACTAGTAATTCACAGCCTTGAACGCTAAAGGGCGCATGACTAAAGCCTTCAGGGTTACGAATATAACTGCCAGCGGGATAATCGCCGCTTTCATCTGAAAACACCCCTGATAACACTAATATCTCTTCACCTAATGGATGCGGGTGCGATGAAAAACTTGCTCCAGCGTCATACTTCACCACACTGGTCGCATGACCACGTTCAGCTTCTTCTCTGGCCAATCGTTTACGCCACACTCCTTGAGCTGGGCTTTTGTCCCATTGAAGTTTATTGGTATCAATTACAACCCGCTGAGAAAAATCCATGTTAAGCATTATGAGTTCCTGCTATTTTTTATATCAGTGTAATAGGACTTAAACTAAATGAATAGCGCACACTTAAATAGCGGGGAAATAAAAAACCTGCACTATTACTAGCGCAGGTTTTGAGGGAGTTGCAGATAATGTTCAGCTAGGCGTAAAGTTAAGCTGAAGTGTTATCGCGACTTCAATACTGTTTAAACGCCGCTATTATTAAAAGGCATTATTATTTAAACGGCACTATTATTTAAACGGCATTATTATTTAAACGGCATTATTATTTAAACGGCACTGGGCGCGGTGTATTCGCATTTGAAGGCGGTAAAATCGGTAACATTATTTGTGGCTGTTCACCGGTTAAACTGTTCAAAAACTCAACCATTTGCGCTGTTTCTTTAGCTGACATTTTCTGGCCTAGTTGAATGTCGGCCATGGTATTAACCGCTTCATCTAGGTTCCATACGCTACCGTCATGGAAGTATGGGTAGGTAAGCTCGATGTTACGTAGGGTTGGTACTTTAAAGACGAACTTATCAGCTTCTTTACCGGTTACCCCTTTACGCCCTTCTGCTGGATTGTCTGTGTGGAATGGTTTAATTAAGCCCATTTTCATGTACATAGTGCCGCCAACCGCTGGGCCGTTATGACACGCGACACACCCTTTGTCTTTAAATAACTGATAACCCGTTTGTGCATCTGCAGAGATGGCTTTTTTATCGCCTTCTAAATATTTATCAAATGGGCTATTTGGCGTCACTAAGGTTTTTTCGAATGTCGCTATGGCATCTGTAATACGGTCGATGTTGACTTCATTTGAACCATAAATGTCATTAAAACGCGCAACATATGCAGGCATTGAAGCGATAGTATCTACTGCTAAATCATGGGTATAACCCATTTCTTTTGGATTATCGATAGGACCTGCAGCTTGCTCTTTTAAGGTTGCAGCGCGGCCATCCCAAAATTGCGCCAGCATATAATCAGCGTTTAAGACTGTAGGCGAGTTTATTGGACCTTGTTGCCACTCATGACCAATTGAGGTCGGCAGTGCATCCACACCACCAAGGGACAAGTTATGACATGAGTTACATGAGATAAAACCAGACATTGATAGACGTGGCTCAAAGAAAAGCATTTTACCTAGCTCAACTTTTTCAGGCTCGGTGATCACCGCAGGCTTAATGACTTCAATGGGCTCACTGGCCTGAGAAGTTGAAATAGAAAAAATCGAAGCTAGCATTACAGCAACGGTGGTCAGCTTAGTCATAATAAATAACCTTGTTCATAGTATGGTTTAATGGCAAGCATCTTAATTGTTCTATATCTTAGGTTAAAACGGTAAAATCCGATTAAGTCCATCGCAATCGCAAATTCTATTTATGCGGCTTAAGTCACTGTTTATTTTTAAAAATAAGATAGGTTAACGAACCATTCGATTAAATTAAACCTGCACACCACCAATAGCGATTAAGATTGCTGTAGATCACATCCTTTTGTATCAAACACTGCGCCAATATTGATACAAATGACTTTTTACAGGTGTAATATCGCGATAAAAAATGCAGCTTATTCTTGCCTATTAAGCTCCATCACTCCTTAAAGCTGATTTTCTCGCCCATATGGCTTAGCTATATTATTTACCGAAGTTAAGTATATAGGGATTTACTGACGCATATGGCAATACACTTATAACTCTTGAGTGTAACGATTCGTGTAACTGCCAGTTAATAAATCAGCCAACAACGTACCTGCTATGGCTTAGCATTTGTTATACTTAACCAAATTTATTACTTACCATTGGTAGATTGCCACCTCAGGATGTTGATATGACCCAAGACGAAATGAAAAAAGCCGCTGGATGGGCTGCACTTAAATATGTTGAAGAAGGTTCAATTGTTGGTGTTGGAACAGGTTCAACGGTTAATCACTTTATTGATGCGTTAGCGACAATGAAAGATGACATTGAAGGCGCCGTATCAAGCTCTGAAGCCTCAACCCAAAAACTAAAAAGTTTAGGCATTGAAGTATTTGATCTCAATAGTGTCTCAGATCTATCTGTGTACGTTGATGGCGCTGATGAAATCAATGACCATATGGACATGATTAAAGGCGGCGGCGCGGCATTAACCCGTGAAAAAATTGTCGCGGCTGTGGCTAAAAAGTTTGTTTGTATTGTTGATAATACCAAGCAAGTTGAGATTTTAGGTGAGTTTCCACTGCCTATTGAAGTGATCCCAATGGCGCGCTCTTACGTTGCTCGTGAATTAGTAAAATTAGGTGGCGATCCGGTTTACCGTGAAGGTGTCGTCACTGACAATGGTAATGTAATTTTGGATATGTACAACTACCGCATTCTTGATCCTAAAACCTTAGAAAAGCAATTAAATGATATTGTTGGTGTGGTCACTAATGGTTTATTTGCTAACCGCGGTGCTGATGTATTGCTGGTTGGCAGCCCAGATGGCGTTAACACGATTGTCGCCAAATAGTCCTAAAGGCTAGTTGCTTAAGTCCGGTAATTAAAGTTAATCGCACTGATAAAATGCTCAATTCACCATTGGGCATTTTTGTTTTTATAACCATAAAGCCCTTAAAGTTGTGCCAAGCCCCTATCCTACTTGCTTCCACTTAAAATTTTCACTTTAACCTTTCACACCTAAGCTTACTCAAGCAGATGCTTTTCAGCATTTTGACTCCCCATAGTAATCAAAAAAATATTTTATTTAATCAAGTAAACCTTTTAGCAACTTGCTAATGTCTAATCTAGTAACTCACATCACATTGGAATAATTGGTGAACTTAACCTCAAGCAATATCACAGACATTGATAATCAACTCAGCAGTAATACTCGCGCTGCTGAAGCTGGTGAAATCAATAATGCCTGCTTAGATGACGCTTTAGTGGCGAAAGCTAAGGGCGGCGATAAAGCAGCGTTTAAGCTACTTTATCAGCGCCATCAAGGCCGTGTGTATGCAATTTGTTTGCGTTTAAGTGGTAGCGCTGATCATGCCGATGAAATTTGCCAAGACTGCTTTGTCAGATTATGGCAAAAGCTAAATCAGTTTAATGGCGATAGTCAGTTTACGACTTGGTTATATAAGCTGTGTGTCCACCAAGCTATTAACAGCATGAAAGCAAAGCAAAGCTTTTGGCATCGATTTTTACCAGAATCGAGCTTGAGTGAGCATCATCAAAGTCTCAGCGAAAATCATCAAACGCAAAACGGCCATCAAGAGTATCACCGCCTTGATAAATTAATTATGCAACTGCCACAACGCACCCGCGTGGTGTTTGTACTGTGCGCAATTGAAGGTTATCAACATGATGAAGTTGCGCAGATTTTGGATATTGCCGTTGGCACCAGTAAAGCCCAATACCACAGAGCAAAGCAGATGCTACAGGAGATGTTGGCATGAAAAATAGCAATCAGCAGCAACAATTAACAAGGCTTATTGATAGCTTGCCAAAAGAGATCTCACCAAACAAAGATCTATGGCAAGACATTGAGGCGAAAATAAGCGCCCCAACAAATTCTTCAGTGCCAGCAAAGCAAACTGATGCTGCAACTCAGTACCGCAGCGCTAACTCGCAATACTGGCGACATCTTGCCGTTGCCGCCAGTATTAGTTTTGTATTGGTATTAGGCTGGCTATTAACAAGCCCTACAGCACAAAAGCCAAGCCTTGAGCCTATCACCGTCACAAATGCCCTTAGCAATCAGTCTACTGAAGATTTAATTGCCTTGGTTGATCAAATAGCCCTGACCCATCAACAGCAAATTAATGGCTTTGATGACAACAAATATACTGTTGGCATGCAGCTTGATGACCTTACTAATCCATTCAATAAGGGTTATAGCGAATTGCAGCTTGCATCAAAAGAGATCCAAAAAGCCCTTAAAAGCGATCCCAATAACAAGCAAGTGTGGGATTTATGGTTATGGGTAATGAAGCGCGAAATACAGCTGTTACAACAGCAACAACGCACCCCAATTAACACGACTCCATCGACTCAAGGAAATTCCATATGAACAATCAAACTAGTCAGTTTATCAGCCGACTTATCATTGGCGGCAGCCTGCTATTCACAACAACACTCATGACATCAACAATGGCCTTTGCAGCACAATCCGTTGAACAAGAAATGACGGTTAATGCGAAACCACAAATTGAGCTAAAAGTGCAGCGCGGCAAAGTAGAGATCATCGGCTGGGACAAAGACCTCATCACAGTATCCGGTCAGTTAGATGAATTGTCTGAAGGGTTTATCTTTGAGCAAAAAGGCAATCAAATCACTATTGAAGATAAGCTACCCAACAGCTATCGGGGTCATGATGAAGATGGCTCAAATTTAGTCATCAAATTACCCATAAAGCTAATGCTTGAAGCTGAAGGGGTTTCAGCAGATTACAAGATTGAAAATCTGTCAGGCGAAATAGACTTGGCATTAGTCAGTGGTAACTTAAAAGCTAACCACATGGATGGCGACATAAAACTACAAACAGTGTCAGGCAATATTGAGTCAGACAAGCTCAATGGCAAGCTTGAATTAGAAACCGTTTCTGGCGATATCAAGGATAAAAGCTCTGCAGGCAAAGCTCAGTATCGCCTCGTCAGTGGCGAGTTAGAGTCTAAAGATAACCAAGTCACTAAGCTTAGTATCGATCAAGTATCAGGTGATATTGAAGGCAACTTTAGCGCGGTAGAAAAAATCAAAATTGTCAGTGTCAGTGGCGATATCGACATCAGTTTAAGCGCCAAAGTCACTAAGGCATCATTTGATACGGTTAGCGGTGATGTTGAAGTCAAATTCACTCAAATGCCTAACCTGACATTTGAGATTGATGGTGGCCCAGGAGGCGATATTAATAACGAATTAACCGATGATAAACCGCTAAAAACTAAGTATTCAGCAAGAGAAAGCATCCAATTTACAACCGGCGATGCCACAGGTAAATTTAGCGTTAATACCATAAGCGGCAATATCGAATTGAAGTAGCGTTTTTATCTTCATGCTGCAGTTACAGGCGCTAGCATGGGGATCTTAAGTCTGATATTACTCGGCACATTAGGCGCTAAACGTCGCCGTAAACTACACTAGGATAGCATTCCAAACTAGTGCTTGGGCCTTCTACAAAGAAGGCCCTTTTTTTTCATTTAACGCCAGCTCACAACCTAACCCGAATAGCAGCTATAAACCCGTCGAGATTGTGACAATTCACTCGTATAACATAGTCATTCGTTTTACATAATCACTCGTATTACATTGTCACTCGTAGCGCTAATAATTCTGACAACCTTGTATAATCTAAAATAATCATCTTGCCTCTGACTAAATCAATATAGCCATCTTCAGCCAACTTATTGAGTACTTCATTGACTCGAGGGCGACTTACATTGGCAATTTCACTCAGTTGCTGCTGGGTGATTTTTAGTTCAATAACGGGCAAATCAATCATGCGTTTAGCACGTACTAATTCTAATAAAAAATGAATGATACGTTCTTCAATACCATAAAATGACAAGTGCATACCTTGAACCAGTTTAGGGGTATTACGGCGCATAATGCTATAAATAAACTTATAAATCTCAGGGTTAATGTTAGCTAACTCAGTGAGTTCACATTTAGGGAAAAACAAGCTGTTGATCGGTTCCAGTTCATTGGTATAAAGACTAATTTTAGGGAAAATCTCAACCGCTACAGCCCCAACCCACATTTCTTTACCAAATATAAAACTCGCTAAAGGGCGGTTATCAGCACTGGTGGTGGCAAATGTACCCAGACCATCGATACAGTAAAAATACCCCCGTTCACTGTCATCAGCCAGTAGGTTACTGTATTTCTCAATGCCTTGATCATCGACAGCAATATCCATGATCTCAGCTTTGGTTCTTTCGCTCAATTCACAGGGCCAGTTTATTTGTTTACGTAACGCGAGTGTCATTTATTCTCCAGTCAAACATTTCAGCAAGCGTTAAGCAGACATAACTTGTTTAAAGCTATTAAGCATTGAGCGATCTGTACGTGCTTTTTTTAATTTTCTAATACTTTCTTTTAATGATTGCTCTGCCAAGCGGCCAAATACACCATCATATTCTTTTTCATCAATTTCTTTTTCTGACTCAGCCTCATCTGCAATTTCTTGGGCAACACGGCTTAACTGCATCCACGCATTGGCAATATAAAAACCATGAAACTCTGCCTTGGGCAGTAATTTTTGTGCACTCGCAGGCATTGCTTGCCAGCTTTTAGCAAATAACTCAGCCTTGTCTTCAATTAGCTCATTAAACAAACCTTCATAAGCCTCAAGTAAAGTCTCTGGTAATTTATCCATCGGCAGCACTTTATTAGCGACATTAAAAGAAATCTGCTTTGCTGTTGCTTTATACTCTTCGCTTAGTTGACTCATTAGTTTGTTCTCTATTTCAATGATTAAGTTAGCGCCATGAATTCATGTGATTAACGCAGTTTGAGTAACTAAGTCGCATTAACAGCACTTAAAATGGCACAGGCATAAGGTTTCTATCGCAGAAAATACTGCCATTAAACCTTTAAGCTTTATGTTATTTAGCAACAGACTAGTATAAACGATATTATCAACGCCTTTATAGGTTATAGACATATATATTGGTTGTTTTTGTGAAGCTGCAAATACCTACCCAGTCAATAATGTGATCTTATCCAGTTACATTAAAAGTGGCCCGTTAAACACATAAAATGAATGCAAACAACTTGACTCATGAATGATGATGCTTTTAACATTTATCGACTCTTTTTAAGGTGTTTTCACTATGGTAAACACAGTTAACGAACTATATTAGCAACAGCTATTTTTAAAAGATGAAATAAACAATTAATCAGATTACCTCACAGTGCATTTAAACAAAAAAACGCGAGTAAATATTAACAAAAGCACAGGCTGAAGTGTTCTTTGCGTGACACATACTTATTTATTTACCCTTTTAAACAGAAGCTTAGCCATAACAGCGCTACTTATTCAGCTTTGATTGAACAAACCAAAATTTCTGTCATAATGTTGTGAAGCCAGTAAGTTAAATTAGCAATCTTTGATATAGATCTTATCTCTTTTTTTATTAACTTTTATGCCTGCTTAACGATTTATGCAGCTTTACGTAATTCGACATACCTAGATAGCTGCACCAGCAATAGTTACCAAGCTGATAACAATAAGTTAGTAAAGTTAAGTAAATTTGTTGATACTCACCTGCAGAAAAAAGATATTATTGATCCTAGTGGCTAATTGAACTTTTTATATTGTTATCAAATACTAAATAATAAAATACAAAAATATTAATTCAGGGAAAAGTTGCATGGCCGATATTAAGCAAAGCGGCCAATTTTTAACCTGTAGCCTAACAATAAAAAGCACTGAGCACTGTTTTGCTCAAGTTGATTAGCACTTTTGTAAAAGTTGTGCTTAAAAGGATTGTTGCGAGTTAACAAGCCAGTTTACAGCCTTAGTTAACAAACAAAAACAGCATGAAGGAACTGCGTAAAGCAAGTATAAAAAATTGCATAATAATTATAATTCAACAATTAGCGTTTTTAACGGCCTTTACTGTCACCAGGTGAGTCGTTACATCAATCAGCTGCTGTTATTGTTGGTATTAGTCGGTTTACTGAATAGTGCTTCAGTGACTGCTTTTACTTTTGATAACAAGGCAGCTGATGACTTGTTCCATCAATTAAAAACAGAACAGATCACAGATTTACTTGTCATAGAGCAAACATTACTCAAACTCGAGAACATTATTGCCAGTAACGATATTGAGCGCCAGCAGCTGTTACTTACTGAGCAATGTAAAACCTTTAGCTCCAGTGACAGTGAGCAAAACAACAACTTTATTACCACGACAAACAACATTGAGCAGCAATCTTTTTTTAGTCCACAAATTCCAATTTTGCTGAATTTATGTCGTTCAAAAGCATTCAGATACCTTGACCAACATAGCAGCGCGATTAAACTAAATCAGGCTGCACTTGAACAAGCCTTAGCACTAAATGACAAGCATATCATCGCCAAAGCCCATAATAACATTGCCAAACAAGCACTTTATCAAGGTCAGTTTTCCAAAGCGATTGATAGCTTCACTCAGTCTTTTGAGCTCAATCAACAAATAGGCTTACAGCATGCAGCTAGCTTAGACTTACTGAATTTAGCAGGTATTTACCGGCGCTCAGGCGATAACGAAAAAGCACTTTATTACTACAACAGAATAAAGGGTTACCTTAATAAAACCAGAGACTTAATGTTACTTGCCAACGTTGAAAACTCCCTAGCTTATATAAAACTAGATAGTGGTGATTATCAGCAAGCACTGGGATACTTTGAAAAAGTCTATCAGGTCATCGAGGGGATCAATGATCCGCTTTACACCGCTAGAGTTGCGATTGATATGTCAGCGCCGCTGATTAAACTTGGCCGATTAGCAGAAGCAGAAAAGTGGCTAAATCAAGCTCGACCTTACATGACCCCCGAGATGTACTCTCACTATGGATATATGCATAGCTATTATTTAGAACTGCGCATGTTACAAGGCAACTATGCTAGCGCCTTTGAGCATTTCAATGCAGCAACAGCTAACTTTCAAAAGTATAATATGCAAAAAGGTTTAGCTATTAGTTATCAGTTAGCCAGTCAGTTATTTGCTATCCAAGCTGATTATAAGTCAGCTAACTACTGGCACCATCAGTTCTTAAGCATTCACAAACAACTCGATCAATTAAGGCTGGACACCTATAATTCCGACATGAGACTCAAGTTTGACTCAGATAACCTAGAAGATAAACAAGCACAGTTAATTGAGTTCCAAGCGCTTAAAGACATTCAGCTTAATGCCGTAAAAACTCAGCAAAAATTACAATATACCGCCCTCGCAATGACACTTATCTTCTTGTTAATATTAATTATTTTAATTATTAAGCTGCAAAAAAAGTCACAACAATATCGACAAATAGCATTAAAAGATCCACTCACCAACATCCCTAATCGCTTACATGCCTACGAGGTCATGCAAAAGCTGCTAAAGCAAAAAGTGCAATTTTCTATCTTACTTATCGACGTAGATCACTTTAAGAGTGTCAATGACCGATTCGGCCATGACATCGGTGATATAGCACTACAACTCATTGCTCAAACTTGTCAGCAAAATTGCCGCGAGGAAGATACTGTGGCGCGTATTGGTGGTGAAGAGTTTCTGATCATTATGCCAAAGACAAATATTGAGCAATCTATGGCTTTCTCTGAGCGGATTAATCACAAAATGAAACTTGTGAGTTCCCCGCAATTAAACGATAGCTTGATATTTTCAGTCAGTATCGGCATTGCTAGCGCGACTGATGAAAGCAGTATTTCTACTATTTTGAAAAAAGCTGATATTGCCCTATATGAAGCCAAAAATAACGGCAGAGACTGCTATAGGCATTATCAATACCTCCCAGACATCATTAAGGAGGGCCATTGATACATGAACTGCTGCAATCAAAAAAGCCTATTTATCCAAATGCTAGTTCGTAAGCCATTGCTCATTATTGGCTTAGGTTTAACTATGCTCAGTATGAGTTTCTCAAGCTTTGCCAAAATAGAAAACCCTGAGTTTGATACACTCTTTAACGCCGCCGATCAAACCGATATTAACGATCCTAGTTTTCCGAAAATGGTTAAAGACCTTGAAAGCTTGCTCGATGTAGAAGATATCGAACGCACTTACTTGTTACTGCCTAAACAGTGTCTTAGTCATAATGTTTTCCATGGCGATGAAAATAAATTAGCCGATCAGTTCATTATTGATACCTTAAAAACTTACCCAGCAATGCCAACAAGTACTCGAATAGAGTTGAAACTCTGTGAAGCAACTATCATGCGTTACCGCGGCGATACCTCAGCGGCAAATGCCCTTATTCGTGAAAGTTTGTTAGCAGCAGAAGGGATTAACAATCGCCGCTTAATGGCTGATGCCTATTCACAGCTTGGTCAAATCGCCTCCTATACCGCTGATTTCGCGATGGCGCTGAAAAACTTATTATTGGCTCATGAGCTGTATAAAGAGTTTGATTTACCCACTAGACAGCACCTCAGCCTACTAGATTTAGCGGTCACTTATCGCCGTATGGGCGAAACGGACACCGCCCTAAAATATTATCTCCAGCTTGAGCAAGCCTTTACCAAGAGCAACCAGCTTGATTTAGCCATGATGGTAAAAATGGACATGGCCTATGCCTATGAAGATTTACACCAATACCAAAAAGCTGCCGACCACTACTTAACCGTATTGGACTATTTTCAGACTATCTATACCGACCCTACATACCCTGCACGGGTAGCTGTAGATATGTCGTATTCACTTATTGAACTAGGTAAATATCAACTCGCCCTTGATTATCTCAAGGAATATGAAGATGTCATCGGCCCTAATGTAGATACTCATTATAGTTTTATGCAATTGTTCTTTGCCCAAGCGAAACATGGGTTAGGGCTCGAAGAGCAAGCAATACCTTATTTAGACAAAGCTACCGCAGGGTTTGAGCGCAATCACAATAAGCGCGGCCATGAAATGCTACTCAAATCAAAAATAGAGATATATGAATCCTTACAAGATTGGCAGCAAGCCTATGACGCACAAATTAGCCTGTATGAGATACATCAGCTAATTGATAAGGCGATGGAAAATCAAAGCAGCACTGAAATGCTAGTCAAGTTTGATAGTGAAAAAATTGAAGCTGAAAATGCTAAATTGATCGCATTCCAATTACTGAAAGAGCAACAGTTAGTCACCCAACAAGACAATAAAAGATTACAAATTATTGCACTAATACTGGGCGGTGCGTCATTAATATTACTGTTTATATTTACTCTCTACTCAAACAAGAAGTCGAAACAATTTAAACAGTTAGCATTGACCGATTTACTAACCCAGTTGCCAAACCGCCTTGCCTTGTATCAACAGGCAAATCAATTATTTAATAATGCCTTAATCAATCAGCAAACTTTGGCTATTGTGTCTTTTGATGTCGATCACTTTAAGCAAGTTAATGACAGCTATGGTCATGATGCTGGCGATCGCGTACTGAAAGCGATAGCCAAAACTTGTCGTGCTAAGCTGCCACCAAATGCTGTCATCGGCAGGGTTGGTGGCGAAGAGTTCTTAGTGTTGCTGCCGCAAATCCGTTCTACTGCCGCGATTTCACTCACACAAGCGATCATCGACCAAGTATCAAGTTATGATTTCTCAGCTATTAGCCCGCAGCTAAAGGTCACTATCAGTGCTGGAGTAAGCACTTATTATGACGAACAAACATTATCAGAACTGATTAAAAAATCTGACATGGCGCTTTACCAAGCCAAAAGAAATGGCCGAAATCAGCTATCGTATTACCATGATGACTCACAGAGGTTATAATAGAAAAGTGAATCACTAACCTAGCGTAAATAGCTGTCATCATGCCTAATTCAAATATACCTCCTAATGCTAATCCAGCGGCTAATACTAATACTGCGCTTAATGCTAGGGAAAAGGAGTCTGCCACAACCCCCTCAGGACTATTACAGCCATTAGCGCATAAGCTTTCAGCCACTGAGATGGCGGAGTTAGCTTACTTAATAAAGAGCTGGGCGTTTGAATTAGGGTTTTCTCAGCTTGGGATCACCGATACCGATTTAAAAAGCGAAGAGAGCAAGTTACAACAATGGCTCGATAATGGTTATCACGGTGAAATGGCTTACATGGCTAATCACGGCATGATGCGCGCTCGCCCCCATGAGCTTCACCCTGGTACCGTCAGAGTACTCAGTGCTCGGATGGATTATTTACCGCCACAAGCTGGCTTTGCCACTAACTTATCAGACCCAAACTTAGGTTATATTTCTCGTTATGCAGGCGGCAGAGATTACCATAAACTGATTCGTAAACAGCTTAAAAAACTCGGTGATAAAATCGTGTCACACTGCCATAACTTAGGGCTTGATGGCATTGATTTCAGACCGTTTGTGGACTCTGCCCCAATCCTTGAACGGCCATTAGCGGAAAAAGCAGGTCTTGGCTGGACAGGTAAACATTCATTATTACTAAACCCTGAGGCTGGCAGTTGGTTCTTTTTAGGCGAAGTGTTAATTAACTTACCTTTGCCTGTAGATATTCCTATCCACCAAAGCTGTAATAGCTGCGTAGCCTGCATAAAATCATGCCCGACTAATGCCATATTAGACAACAATGTCGTCGATGGTCGCCGCTGTATCTCTTACCTCACCATTGAATTACAAGGCGTGATACCTGAAGAATTTCGCCAAGCCATTGGCAATCGCATTTATGGTTGTGATGATTGCCAATTAGTGTGCCCTGTTAACAGTAAAGCGCCGCTAACTCAGCAAACTGATTTTCATATTCGTAAACAACTGATCCAACCTGATTTACTAAGCTTGTTTGCTTGGACTGAAAAGCAATTTCTATCACTTACAGAAGGCAGCCCTATACGTCGAATTGGCCATAAAAGCTGGTTAAGAAACATTGCGATTGCCTTAGGTAACGCGCCGTTTAATCAGCAAATTATTGATGCGCTTAACCTACGCAGATGTAGCGATGAAGTCGATGAAATGGTCATAGAACATATTGATTGGGCACTAGCGCAACAAGCACTTAAACAGCAAGATTTAACCCCTGACGATAAAACAAAAACGGCGCCTAAAAGTCATTTAAGCCGTAAAACCTTGCGAGTGATCCGCAGTGTTGAAAAAGGCTTACCTAGAGACGCTTAAACCTTTTACTTATTGTCATCTTTCAGACACCACGTCTTCAATGAGGTGATTTCTGATCTAAAGTAAAACCGACTTTAATAGTGACTTGCCAGTGAGCAATTAAACCTTCTTCTAGGTGACCTCTGGTCTCAACAACCTGAAACCAACGTAAATGTTTAAGCGATTCATTAGCTGCTGCAATTGCATTTTTTATCGCATCATCAGAGCTGATAGGTGACGATCCTGTTAACTCAATAATTTTATAAGTGTGGCTCATTTATGACTCCAGTCATTTTAAACTCAATCAACATAGAAATTAAATAAAGCAATACCAGTCTGAGTATAGATAAGCCTAGCAAAACTGCGTAGTCGCAGATTAAAAACCTCAAAAAGCCCTCTCTCAATGACCTTTAAACTAGTGATCACTTATTAAAGTCACTTTTTATAAAATCAAAAGCTGTAATTTTCACGTCAAAATAATCACAAAAGTTAACAAAGAGACTACATTTTCGTAAATAAATTACACAGGCGTCTGGACGTCTAGAAGTTTGTTGTGGTAGTCTTGATACAAGCAACCGAATTGATTTCACCCGTAAGTTGAGCAAAATTCATGTGAGGATTATATGATAGAGCTGAGACACCTTCGAACTCTGATGGCACTTAAAGAAAGTGGTAGCCTTGCTGGTGCTGCGAAAAAACGCTTCGTAACTCAATCAGCGCTATCTCATCAAATAAAAGAATTAGAAACACGCATTAATTCGTCTATTTTTATTCGAAAGAGCAAACCATTATCTTTTACTCAAGAAGGCACTCGACTACTTAATTTGGCGGAGGAAATTCTCCCTAAAGTGATGGTGACAGAATCAGATCTGAAAAAAGGCCTTGATGGAGAGGCGCAATCTTTAAAATTGGGCATTGAATGCCATAGCTGCTTTCGCTGGTTAATGCCGGTGACCGAGGCCTTTAAACAAATCGCACCAGATGGCCGTATTGATTTATCTAGCCGTCATTTATTTGATTCATTAAATGCCTTAGCGCTTGGTGAGTTGGATATTGTACTCACTTCAGATCCAGTACCAGGGCATGCACTTGCCTATCAACATTTGTTTGATTTTGAAGTGAAGTTAGTCGTTTCAAATGAGCATCCTCTAGCAAAACAGCCATTCATTAAACCTGAGCAGCTCGCCAAGCAAACACTGATCACTTACCCTGTTCCATTGCAGCGCCTTGATATTTATAAGCACTTTTTAGAACCTGCTGGTGTTGAGGTGGGTGAACAAAAGCAATGTGACTTAACAGCGATGCTGCTTCAACGTATTGCTTGTAATGATGGCGTAGCGGCGCTGCCAAGCTGGTCAATTAATGAAGGCCATGGACTTAACTTAAGTTCTGTAAAACTTGGCAGCGAAGGCTTAAAAAGGCCGTTATTTGCAGCCTACCGCCTTAATACATCCAATACCCATTTAATTCAAAAATGGCTAACCTTAGTGGCTGCTGAAGGGCTAAAGTTACAAAGATTAAGTCAAAAGCACCAATCGCTCTTAGAATGTGCATAAACAAGTTGTGAAAAATCCATAAAAAATGCCACGATTAAGGTGGCATTTTTTATGTCATGGGATTAAATCAACTCGCTATACTAGCTTCATTAATTAGATTCATTAATTGGGTTTATCAATACATTACGTTTGCTCAGCACAGCTCTAAGCACTAAGCCTGCAGAGTTTACATTGCTCGTTTGGTTAATATTATGGGCCACCATAAATTCATTCCGTAACTCATCATCTAACCCAAGAGCCTCAAATGCTTCTATAGATAAACTTTGCTGCTGGGTATCAATGAGCTTTTTTATCACCTGTAATGCTATGGGCTTTTCTGAGGCGGCATTTAAAAATGCAAACGCACTTAAGGTAATCACTTGACCAAATACACTAAATAGCGCCAAGGTTTGCAGTTCATCTGCATCAATATCTATAGCTTGTTTATTGTCTTCAAGCTCACGTAAATAATGCACTGCATCGGTAGCGATATTTTCAGTAAGCGCCCAATAGCCCTTAACTAATTTACAATATGGTTCAGGTAATTCATCTAAGCGTTCTTTTAGATAAAATGAGAAGCTATAGCGGTAAATATTGACTTGGCCTAAACGGATAAGCGCATCTTTTATACTGCGATTTTTTGTCGCGATTACGCCACCAGCTTGAGCGGTATTACTGCGCCAAAGTAAATGAGCGGCAAGCGCGGGATCGCTGGCAATGATATCGATAATAATGCGGATATCTGCTTCATTAATTAAGGCCTTTTTTAAAGGGATCAAAATACCACGGCGCCCAATGACTTGTTCTTCGTTGCCAATAATAGCTTTTACTTGAGTGAGTACCTGCTGCTCAAGGTAGGTCATAAAGCGATGCTTCCCTGTATAATTCTTCGTTCTCGATTAACGAATTTATCCATAGAAACCCTACAAAGGTCAAGTGATTAATGCTAATTAAGACAAAAAGCCGACAAGTGCTTTGTCGGCTTTAGTATCTTCAGTGTAATTAGCTAGATAACAAGTTATTATCGTCTAAAAATCAGACGCTTCGCTTATTATCTGTTAGTTCATTACAAAGGGATTTTAAAAACGATAACCTAAGGTTAAGCGAATTGAGCGACCATTACCCGAGTAATAACCGCTGCCGCCCCATTCCTCAGGAACATAATAGCCAGCACTGACATATTGCTTATCTAACAAGTTGTCAGCACGTAAACTGGCACTCCACTCATTACGGGTATAGTTAATGGCTAAATTAGCCAATACATAGCTTGATAATTTAGGGTCGATATTGGCATTATCGCCTTCCACATAACGCTCACCAGTATAAATACCTTCAGCGAAGATTTGCCACTGTTGGGCAATATCATAACTCACATACGCACGGGCATTATGCTCCGCAACCCAAGAAAGCGCCTTGCCTTCGTTCTCGCCTTCGGTAAATTCAGCATCAATGTAATCATATGATGCGCCCAGCAACCAATCTGCAGCGATTTGCACATCATAAGCGGCATTAACGCCAAAACGAGTTGAAGCATCAGCATTAACGTTAGCACCGCCGCCCTGTGGACCATCAGTGCGCCCTGCGTCATATACAATTTCATCTTCCAAATCTAAACGGTAAAGGTTTAATTTGAAGGTTTGTGTTGTAGTGGTCCAGTCCCAACCTGCTTCATATGAGCGGCCGGTTTGTGGATCAAGACCAAGGGTGGTAATTGGGGTATAGGCTTGCTCATCCACTTTGGCAAAACGGAAATTATCATTGGCGCGAATATAAAAACGATGCGCAAGGCTTGGACGATAATTTAACCCTAACTCAAATGCATGGGCATCATTATCAAGCTCAACACCATTTGCGTATGATAATTGATCTGTTAAGTCATCTGTCACTTCACTGTAACGCCCACCAACTACATAGGATAATGACTGCGTTAATGGCACTGAGGCTTGCACATAAGCACTGGTCACTTTCTGTTCATTATTACGTTGAATGTAAGCAGTATCAAAATCGGCCTCTCCGATACTTAAATCAACCCCAGCAATAATGTCTAAATCACCATTATCTAGCTGATAATTTGCTGTGGCTTTGGGTGAAAAGCTTAATAAACTTCGCTCGATACGCCCAGCACTGCCCCAAATAAAGTTAGTGGTTAGAGTATCAGAGTAAGTTAAATCAGTGGCCAAAGCCCATTCTTTAGTTAATTGGTACTCATAGCCACTGCGCAGCGCTGTGGTCATTTCATGAACATAATCATCATCGGTAAAAGGTGCGGCCTGAGTTGGATCTTGCAGATACTGCTCCAGTGTTAGCGCACCAGGGGCCTGGCGATCATTATCGAAGTAGCTGGCTTCAACAAAGAAATTTTGTAAATCAGTTTGATATTGCAAACGGCCTAGAATTGAGCCGGTTTCACTGTCGTTATTATCGCGATAGTTATCACTTTGATTGTAACTGCCGGCCAAGTAATAATGCCAAGCGTCATTAATTTTGCCTGAAATATCCCCTTTAGCTTCATAAGTATCAAAGCTGCCAGCACTTAATTGCAGTCCGCCGCCGTCTTTATTAGGCGCTTTAGTGATGATGTTAATCACCCCGCCAACAGCTTGATCGCCATAAAGTACCCCAGCACTACCTGATAATATTTCCACCCGCTCAACTTGATTTAACGGCACTGCATTAATGCTAGGAGCCGCAATATCAATATTGTTTAAGCGGCGACCATCAATCAAAATTAAGGTATTGCTGGCGGCTTGAGACGCTGAAAAACCGCGCATGGCAAAAGTCGTACCTGAGTTGTTATCAGACACTTGAATACCCGCTTGAGAACGTAATAACTCCGTTAAGCTCACCGCACCACTAAGCTGAATATCAGCTTGGTCGATCACATTTACATTCGCTGCAATATTAAGAGGATTTGCATCTTGACGACCAATAACCACAATTTTTTCAACCTCTGCATTGGCAGAATTGTCTGTTGTGGTGTCAGCGTAAACAACTGAGGTTGTTGAAGCAGCTAGACCAAATACTAGGCTTAATGCTGATGCGATTTTTGTTAGATTTGTACCCATTTACCTTTAACTCCTGAAAGGAAAAATGGGGCATATTTGCCGCAGCGCATCGTACTCGTAAATTTATCTGTTAGCGATAAGCCATGATTATTTACAAGCAACGAGCTACATTTCGAGATCTGCCCACCGAAATCTCAAAATCATCTATAGGGCCGGTCTCCGGACTTAGGTTAAAGTAGCAAAGCTACTGACGAACATGAATTTTTAACGTTAAATAGCAGCTTAAATTTCACAGCTACAAGCTTTAACGCACTCAGTCCTCACCATTACCGTTGCGGGGGCAGTACTAGATTTTCACTAGTTTCCCGATTATCCCGTGTCGTACACAGGCACCACTATAAATTGACGATAAATTATATAAATTTTTTGATTGCTACGACTTAAAGCAGCCATATAACAAGCTGATATAGTATAACGTGCTTATGGGGATTTTTGATATAACGAAAATGAATCAATCATATTATTCAACTTATTGAAAAATAGTTTGAATAATATGATTACTCATTAATAGCTCGCTTACTGATAAGCGGATTGTTGATAAACCAATTATTGATAAAAAGAAAATGTCTAGAATCGTAACTGCTTAAAATTCGACATAAATTGACGATGATTGGTCGATTTTAATGGCGCTGAGTTTTTATTAAAAACATCGCCGCGCATAGACTTATGCATAAAGTACAAGTCTTCAACGCCTTTAATTACGGCGTAATAACCTATTTCACCTTGCTGTTTAACTGAGCCACCTTGCTGTAAAAAGTTAGCCATAACGGTACAGCCGATAATGCCGTGATACGCTTCTTGACCACCCATCTGGGTTTTTCCAAGTTGCTCATAAACCACCTCACCTTGGCAGCTGTCTTGGTAGGTGCTAGCAAAATTATTTAAAAATCGCTCAGGCTCGATATTTTCTGCCAAGCCCTCAAAGCCTTGAATACAGAATAAATCAGACCAATTATTTAAACTTTCTCCAGCAGGAACAAACTCAGCTTTATACATATTCCCTTTGCTAGAATTAAATGCCATATTCCAGCCAATAGGCAGCTCAAAAGACACACTTTTGGAAAATATTGATAACTCTCTTTTTGCAGCGTTAGTTGCATCTGCTGATTGATTGGTGGTGCTATTGAGGTAAGACTGTGACTCTTTGGCCATTACTTTATTTCCAGGGCCTAATAACAACAGCCCTGAAAATATTATTGTCGTAAAGCAAGCTTTCATACCTAATTCGTCCTTGGTATTGGTGCTGAAAGGTGAAGTTTGGTTTATTCAAAAATAAATACGGCAAACCTTGTCACCAAGTTGTTGCATTACTGTAATGTTTTAACGCTTAATCTTCAACAACATCTGCGCTATCGGCAGCATCTATTTGCTTAGCATCATCTGATAATGCATCTGCTTCATCGGTTAATGCTTCTGCAGCAATTGCATCTGCAATTGATTTAGCCTTAAGTTGTTTTTCTGTTTTACGTTTATTGCGTTCAGCTTGCGTGGTTAAAAAAGCGGGAAGCTCTTGCTTACCCCAAGCTTCAGCCTCGGCTTCTGATGCAAATCCGTCATGACTTTTAGACACAATAGTCTTAGTTGCAGTCATACGACGAGTGATTTCAGTTTTCCAAGTTGTACCAACTTGTTTTACTCTAAAATCATATTTTTTTGCTTTAGTCATTTTGGGCTTTTTCCTACAAATTTATCGCCACGCATCGCGCGTGATAATGGTTATTGAGTAATAAGATGACATCACCTGATTACTTTACTAATTGATTTGATCCAACGATCATCATTTCACATTTTAGGCAATCGAAAACCAGCTTTAAGCGGTCTTTGCCAATATCGAGCACCATTGGGTCAGCTTTAATGCCTTCAACTTCTTTAGGGCATAAATTAAAGCTGTAACGTAAGCAATGCTTAGTCACCATTAATGGTGCATCGGTTAATAGTTTGTTTTTCTCGTAAGTGTCTTCAATTTGAACCACACCGTGTTGCTCATAAAATTCACGAGACTTATCGTTTGCAACATTAGATAAAAAACTTAAATACTTTTGCGGGAAACGCGCTGACTTATCATGCTCAGCTCGCTGTGGTCGCTGGTAGCCTTTTACTCTGGCGTCATGAAAGGCGGCAATGGCATCTCGCCTTAAACCATTAATCACTGACGCTGGTAAAAACCAACGATTAGCACATTCAATCGTTAACTGCTGTAACTGATAGTCACTGTTACCCAGTTTGCCGAGCTGCGTTCGCAGGCTTGCATCTGCTTTAGCGTAATCTTTCGCCGGCTCTTTTGCCCACTCAAGCTCTACTGTAACGCTATGGGCATGCTTGTCACTGATGGTCAGTGAAATGCCTTGCGGCGTATCAGCCAATACCATATCAACCGCAATGTTACGGCTAGCAGAGTCTTTTGATAGCAAAGCATCAAATTGATGATCGAAGTTTCTAAATAACTCCACACCGACTTTTAAGTCTTTCGACACATCGGTCAGATATAAAGTATTACCATCAGCGCGGTTAACCCTTAAGCCTTTGGTTTTGTTATCAGATAAACGCTGCTTTTGATAACCATCAATAAAGAAGCACAAGCCATCACCGTTATTAAACTCAACGGCTTTACCCGCTTTACTGCTATCGACTTTAATAAAATCGCGGCCAACACTGGTGATAACCCCCACTTTTTCACCAATGTACTTTGGCGAGCTAAAATGCTCAATTTGCTCAGTACGTTGATTAATAAAGTAATCTGTCTTACCGCGGTTAAAGCTTTTTTCAGGATCTGGCGTAAAAGTAAATTCGCTTCGACCATGAGACATTGACTCAAGATCGCTGCGGCGATCAATAATCGCATCTAACTGCTGGCGATAATGGGCGGTGACGTTTTTAAGATAACTAATATCTTTTAAACGGCCTTCCACTTTAAATGATGTTACGCCTGCATCAATTAATGCTTCTAAATTCTCAGTTTGGTTGTTGTCTTTTAATGACAACAAATGCTGATTTTCAGCTAACACTTCCCCATCACGGGTGGATAAATCGCAAGGCAAACGGCACATTTGTGAACATTCACCACGGTTAGCACTGCGATTAGAAAACGCATGACTGATATTACATAAGCCGCTATAACTGACGCACAATGCGCCATGAACAAAGTACTCAAGCTTAAGTTGCGTACTGGCTGCAATTTCTTTAATTTGCGGTAAATTCAGCTCACGGGCTAATACCACCTGTGAAAAACCGACCTGTTCTAAAAACACTGCTTTTTCTGGGGTGCGATTATCCATTTGGGTACTCGCGTGCAGTGCAATTGGCGGTAAATCTAACTGCAACAAGCCCATATCTTGAATAATTAATGCATCCACACCTGCTTCGTATAATTCCCAAATAAGTGCCTGCGCTTTGGCAATTTCGTCATCCATTAAAATGGTATTTAACGCTACAAACACTTGAGCATGATAACGATGAGCAAACTCTGCCAGCCTGGCAATGTCTTCCACACTATTACCGGCATTATGGCGTGCACCAAATGCAGGTCCGCCAATATATACAGCATCAGCACCATGACGAATAGCTTCAATGCCGTAATCAGCATTTTTAGCGGGTGCCAGTAGTTCAAGCTGCTTTTTCTCTTGCGACTTGCTCGCTAAAGATTGAGAACCTAGAGATTGAGTATCTAGAGGCTTATCAGTGGTTTGTTGTGGGGAAAATATCTCAACAGAGCTCATAATGGGCAGTATCTTTTCAGGGTAATAATAAAAAATGCATCAAGAAGGTGAATTAAACACGGACAATAACCACGTGTCAGGCACTCTCTTGACGCACTGTTGAGCTGCTAGTTTAGCAAAAAATAACCAATATCGATGCTTTTACTTAAACAAATGCTGAATATTCTTAAAATCTGTTTTACCTTCAGCGATTTCTTGCGGGTTTAAACCTGACACTTCATGAGGAAAAACAAGCCATTCTTCAGACTCATGGATAAAATAATCCGGTTTTAAATCAACTGCGGTATTTTTTGGTTTGTAATAAGGACAAGCCACTCGAATATCTGTCGGGATATTTTTGCGCATAAATTTTTGCAATTTATCAATTAATGCATCAACACTGCGGCCAGAATCAAATACATCATCCACAATTAATAGCCCATCGTCAGCATTTGCATTTTCAATGATGTAATGTAGGCCATGAACTTTGATTTTCTTGCTTTGCTTATCAGTACCAATACCGTAATAAGATGACGTTCTTACTGCGATATGATCGGTTTCAACATTCTTAAAATCATAAAATTCTTGCACTGCAATACCGATTGGAGCACCGCCACGCCAAATCCCCACAATAAATTGCGGTCTAAAGCCACTATCGTACACTTGTGCTGCTAATTTGAATGAGTCTTCAAGCAACTGCTGTGCGCTAATATAATGTTTCTCTGTCATTGGATAAGGCCCCTATTATTTTATTGCGGCGGATTTTATACCAATTATAGGTAACTTGTCTGTGAGGAAGAGAAATATTTATCAAATAAGCCTCAAACCGCACAATGACGACTTGGTATAAAATCACCAAAATATAATAAGTCTCAACTGCCACTCATCAAAGTGCCAGTGTAAATAGTCACAATTAAGCGGGCTATAGTGACAAAAGTGGCAAAGAGACAATAGTGACGACAGTGAGCGATTTCGGCAAGTTTGTGAAGCTTGGCAAATTCTGCGTACTGAGTCGTTATAAAAGCTAGTTTAAATTGCAGTGCTTTTTACTAAAAAGCACTAGGCCATCACAGTTTTAACACTGACACTGCTAACGGATTCAGTCATAATCGCAGCTAACTTTATGGCAATTAAGCAAGTGCTTAAGTTGCTTGAGTTATTTAAGTTGCGTAAGCTTAATTATCTCTCGCGATATATCGCCAACATCACCCCACTTTGTCGAGGCATACATGGTAAAGATTAAACATATTGCATTCACGCTGGCTGTTGCTGCATTCACATTAACCCTAACGGGCTGTGGCAAACCTGCTGATACAACGGTTACAACTGCAGAAAAAACTGCTGTTGAAACGGCTGTAGAAACTGTTGAAAAAACTGCTGTAACTCCATCTAGGTTTGTTGAAGGTCAACATTACACTCAAATTTCTGATGCACCAGCATCAACTGAACCTAAGATTTCTGAATTTTTCTCTTTCTACTGCCATAACTGTTACAACATGGAAACCCAGTACCTGCCAGAAATTAAAGGTAACTTGAATAAAGAAATTAACTTTGAAACCAAGCACGTTGACTTTATGAACAGTGATATTGGTACTGAAGTCATGCGCGCTTTAGCCGTTATTCATGAAGTGGGTAATGCGGATGTATTAAATAAAGCCATGTTCCAAGCGATTCAAGGCGAAGGTGGACACCACGACCACAGTGCTCCAGGTCATAGCCATGACGAGCCTGAAATCAACAATCGTGACGATATCAAACAAGTGTTTGCAGCTCACGGTATCGATAGCGCCGCTTATGACAAGATTGCTGACAGCGAAGCTACAGATAAGAAATTGTCTCAATGGCGCCAACAGCAAATCATGTACCGCGTTCAAAGCGTACCGACTTTCATCGTTAACGATAAATATGCTATCAACATGAATGAAATGCGTACTCTTGACGATCTAATTGACGTGATGAATTACCTAGCGTTAGAAAAGAAATAAGCTAGAAAAGTATCATTTCTAAGTATGATATTTAGCGTATTAAAAAGCCCAATCATGATAATCATGCTTGGGCTTTTTATTATCTTTAATAAATTATGGCATTTATACAGTCTTAAGAGTTTCTGACCATATCAATAATATGGAACATGGCAAACACGATATGTACCATCAAGAAACCCACAAAGCCTTGGGCAAAAAGAATGTGGTATTTACGCCACATTAACGCATCACTGCTACCTTGAGTGATAAACCATGCGATGCCGGTAATACTCACTAGCGCGATTAAAATCAGCCCTATTCCTTCAACAACACTGAAGATACCTTTGCCTCCAGAGCTCGGTAAAGTGCCCTTTTTTAACTGTTTAACTTCATCTACACATTGGGAAAAGTCTAATCTTAACCACGGAAAGAACTGACGCCAGTGGCCATTTAACAGATTCTTCAGCATAAATAACAAACCAAATATAGCTGCCACTAAGCCTAGATACACATGCAAACTGTCCCAAATACTGGCATTGGCTCTTAATTGCCGACCGATTAGGATCCATGGGCTAGTTACCACCAAAAATACGCTTAGGGTTATCACAATGACATGCAGTTTTTCGGCAATAGCACTAACCAAAGCAGATGACTTTTGACTCATGAATTTACCTTCCTTTTGCAATGATAAGCACTTAACTTATTCTCAGTCTTAAGCTCGTTAAGCGCTATGAATTTGGTCTACATAGGCATCGACTTTTTCCCAGTCGGTGTACTCAACTTGGGTATTAGGATCGGTAGGCCCTTTGGTCATCCACATGATAAAGCGAATAATATTACGATCCATTGGGCCATAACCTTGATAATCTAAATTCCCCCCAAACACTTCCAGCACTTTGGGTTGCCAGTCACTTTGTTTCAAAAAGGCTTGCATATACATGTTGGTATCAGGGGTGTTTTTACCTGGCTTTCTCGCCACTAAACTCACTGAGAAAAACCCATTAGGTTTACTATCTAGTATCGCTTTATTGTTCGCCGTAAACGTATATAACTCTGCTCTATGCTTACCATGACGAATACTGGCACCGATAAACACTTTATCAAATGCGCTAACATCCGGTTTATCTTGCAATGCTGCTAAGGTAACAGTATTACCTGCTGCGATTAGTTTTTCTTGCATATAATTGCAAATTTTACGGGTTTGACCGTGAACCGTTGAATAAATAATTAAAATGCTACTCACGTTAACCTCAATTTTAAAAAAGTGTTATCTGTCATTAACTTCATCTTAATTGAATTGGCGCAACAATTACATGGATCAGATCACGACAAATTAGTCGCAACGCCTATTAATAATCAGGACTTTTGACTAGCTCACAAAAAAGTGGATAAACCTTACGGTTCATCCACTTAGCAATTATCATTATGTCACATCAATAATTGAACTTACGCCCACTGAATAATCTTGTCAGCGAATCAATACTAGCAAGAGATTTATAAAGACATCAAAAATGCCACCAGCTGATCTCGTTCAGCTTGTGATAATGCCATAAACTCATCTTTGCTATTTTTAGCTTCGCCGCCATGCCATAAAATAGCCTCTTCTACGGTTGCTGCGCGGCCATCATGTAAAAAACCAGCCTGTGGGTTTACTGTGTGTGTTAAACCAAGCCCCCATAATGGACGGGTTTTCCACTCATTACCGTTAGCAAGAAAGTCTGGGCGACCATCAGCAAGTTCTTCACCCATGTCATGCAGTAACATATCTGTAAACGGATAAATTACTTGTCCTTTTAGCGAGTCAGGCATAGGTAAGCCACCGATATCGCCTGCAGTTTGGGTGGTAAAGCTAGCCATATGACAACCAGTACAGTTAACCTGTTCAAATAGTCTTGCCCCCTCGCGAACGTTATCATCAGTGACATTACGTCTCGCGGGTACCGCTAATGTTTCGGCGTAAAAAACCACAGCATCACTAAATGCGGCATCAGCTTCTGGGGCACCATTCTCATCGCTGCCAATATCAACAAAACCTGTACGAGTTAAGTAAGAGTCATGCAAACTTGTTCCAACAATACTTTCATTAGGGAACAGCGGATTAGTAATACCAATATCACCACGTAAAGCGCCTAATGACTGCACTCTGACACTTGGCGTATTCGCTTTCCAACCAAAACGTCCCATTGACACAGGCTTTTCAGCGCCATTCTGCGCTTTTATCGCATCAAATACCCAGTTTGGACGCCCTGAAATACCATCATTATTGGCATCGTCAGCATCTGCGTTAGCTAGAATGTCAGCTTCAGGAATTGCTTCTAATAAGCCTAAGCCAAACACCGGCATGCCATTACGCCAGCCCATAAGCACATCATCTTGCAGTAGATTTGATGTCACATTGGCACTGTGCTTAGTTTCACTTGGTGCATCATAAGGATTTTCGACTTCAAAAATGGGTTTCTTTAAGACAACTTCACGACCATCAGCATAAGTAACCGTGGTTTTCTCGTATGACAAATACACATCAGCTTGACCACCAAAGGCATTATCTTCCCAATCAGCACGGGCTTTTAGTACGCCGCGATGAAATAATTGTCCACCAAAATCAGGCACTGCTATTGGCGCGCAGTAATCATTTTCAGCTGTCGGGGTTACACACTCTTCAGCGGGCGCTTTACTAATTCGTAAGAAAATACCTGCATCAGAACCCAGTTTAACCCGCGTTTCATCCGCCGCTAAATATGGCGTTGAATTACGACCATCTCGTTGATGACAAGAATTACAATCAGCATTATTGAATACTGGACCTAGGCCATCTAGCTCTGGGTGTGCAGTGTTAGGTGCGGTTGTAAATGACATTTCAAAATTGGCATCACCTTCAAGGTGAAGTTCAAGGTTTTCAGCTGATAAATTGGGCGCTGGGGTTGAAAACCCATGACCAGAATTACCGGCATCAAATGTGGTGGTATCACCGCCTGAAGCACTAATATCGGTAAAGTTTGGGTAAATAACTGTTGGTGGTGTATCAATTGGAGGCGTTGTACTGGGCTCTTCATCGCCGCTACCACCACAGGCCGACAATAAAATGGTGCTCGCTAGCGATAGAGATAATATGGATAATTTGGGGTTCTTATTCATCATTTTCACACTCTGAAGTCATTATCTAATACGCAGATAATTTAAGATTTGAACGAAGACAGACATGCCATACTCTATTGGTCAGCTTTTATCTGTGTTTTTATATCGATGCTTTTAAATCTGAGCTTTATAAAACTGAGCTTTTATAACTGAAATTATAATTAAAGTAAGGCTGTGCACTTAAAGAATGGCTCTACCTATGACAAGGTAGAGCAGTTTCAATTAGTCACAGCACTTAACAATGCTTTAAATTATTGCGCATTCCAGTCTGATAATAATGGGATTACGTCAGACTCTAACGAGGTTTGCAGCTTAGTTAATGCAGTGACAGCAGTCGCAACACGTTCACGGCCAGATTCATCTAAAATGGCTTGGCGAAATGGCATATCGTCACTACCGGCAATAGCTTGAATTTTAAAAATTGCATCATCAATTTCACTTGATATACGAATTGAAAGTGCACTGTCTGCTGCGGCGACAAAGTCAATAATGCCTTGCTTATCTGCACTACCGGTGAACTCACCATGGTAAACATTACTAACACCTTGGATGTTGTCAGCAAAATCGGTCAATGAATTCCAAGAGTATTGCGACTCAACTTTTGAGGTGTCAGCTGTGGCTAATGAGTCACCAAATGGATCAGCAATTTTGCCATTACCCACTTCATCAACAATACCTATCATGCCGTTAATTAATTCTTCAATAACCGCAAGTTCTGATGAATAAACGGTATTATTAGCAGAGCCAGGCGTTTTCAATAAATCTGCATAAGGCAGTGCATTGGTATCTTGTGGGTTATGAGAAACCTGCCAAGCATCATCTAACTGCGCTGTGTAGTCGCGAAATACTTCAGCCAATGCAATGACATATTCACGTTCAGCCGTCGTTAATTCTGCAATTAATTTCGTATTGTCATCTACGCCATCACCAAATAATAAATATTCCATGGTATGAAAACCTTGAACATCATCGTTCCAGCTTTTAATAGTCTCAGCATCAAAACCACTATTGTTAGCTAATTGGGTTTGTAAGTCAGTGGTGTTTAACGGCCAGCTATCTAAATGTGGATCAATACTTAATGAATCTACAGGACCAAAGATATGTGACTCACCTTGTTCCCATGGTTTACGAGCGGCTTTCCATGCTTCTTGCGCTGCTGTTAAGTCAGCTTGAGATGTAGAATTTAACAATACTTGCGTCGCAGATAACAAGGCAACGCCTTGTGCAGCTAGATTGGCATAACCAGCAACAATGACATCATCAGTTAAATTGGTGACCAACTCTGTTGCTGAAAAAGTAAACCCTGTTTCTGGTAGTAGTGGTGCTATAACTTCTTCAATCTCTGAGCCTGAACCACCACATGCTGACAGGGTTCCTACTAGTGCGAATGCAATTGCTGTGTACTTAAAATTCATGTAATACTCCATTTTAATCGATAATATTTTTTACTGAAGATGGTCAGTATTTTTCTTAAAATTAAACTAGCTAAAATCTGCTGCTGTTAAAGCGAGAACTGATAACCCACACCGAGGGCAAAAAAGTTAGTATCTGGAATACTGGCTACAGCCACTTGCTGCAGGCCACCTTCAGCTTTAATCACAATCTCTGGAATAGGGAAATAGTTAACCCCAATACTGCTCCAGGTATTTTCATAACGCTGGGTAGCAGTACCGCTTTCTACTTCCATTAATGGGTTTGAGTAATCAATATTGGCAAAAACAGTTAAGGGAACATCGATGTATTCATCTAACTTAAAGCCAGCTTCAACAAAAAATGATTGCGACTTAGAGCCTAACTGGGCGAAGTTACCTGGCTGTAAACCTGGGGTGGTTTTGTTTGCAAGAGTAATGGCATCGGCATCACTTAACGTGCCATACATATATTGACCACGAAGCACCCAAGGGCCTTCAACAAAAGCCGCTGCAGCTGTCACAATGCTCAATGTGCCATCAACATTTAATTTATTACTTTTGTTACGGTTACCGCTGGTATTGCCATAATAATAAGACACACCAATTGCACTGCCGGTTTTAAAGTTGCCATAGTCGATACGGCCAGCAAAGGCTAAATCATCAGCGTTAACATGCTCAAAACGTTTCTGATGCCCTGAAGCAACCCAATCATATGTTCTGAAATACTCAGAATTAAGGCCGCTGACAACTTGTGCTTGATAATGAAAATCTGCAAGTTCACCGTAAACACCAATACCGTTTTCATTCCATACAGCTGGGATCATCGCAGCTTCACTCTTGTGACGAAGAACGGTTAAGTATTGGTTAGGCTTGTGCAAGGTACTTGAAAGGCCGATTGGCAAATGGATGTTACCGAACTTAACGCCAAATGCATCGCTAGGACGATAACGAATTTCAGCCTTTTCAACTAAGACTTCACCACCTGCTTCCGTTTCAGTTTCAAACTCACCAAACTCATCAAAACCATCGTACTCAAGTGCTGCGCCAGTGCCGCCATGTTCGTATTCGATTTCAACTTCCATGCTCCACTCATCAGTGAACTGGTATCCAAATTCGGTAACGATACGCTCAAGATCAAAACGATTTCGTCTTTCTGGCGACGTATCTTGGACGTTATCAAAGTATTCATCACTGGTGAAATTAGCAGTGCCATAGGATTTGAATGAGAATTTACTGTAACGATCTGCAGCAGCAACAACGGTGTCGCTGACTTCTTTCACGGCAACACTTTGCTTCTGCTGTGCAACTTCAATCTGTTTTTGAGAAGCTAATTGCTCAGACTGTTGCTGTGCAAGCTGCTGTAATTGCTGCTTTAGTGTTGCAATCTCAGCTTCTTGTTTGGCAATAGCTTTAGCTAAGTCGTCTGCCGAAGTGGCTGCACTGACATTAGCCGTTGCCCCAAAACCAATAACACTGGCGATTGATACTGCCAACAGCGTTAACTTTTTGCTCATCTCATTCTCCGCAATATTTGCACTTGATTTGTTAATATTGCAACACGATATACCAAATGATAATCATTTGCATTAGAATTTACATTTATTTTTACAACTTCGTTTACATCAAATTTACACTTAGCGATCAAAGGCTATCTATGTAACTATGAGGTTAATATTGACAGACAAGAAAAAGTGACCGTAATGCCCGCAGTTTCAGACAAAAATCCACAGCAATTGTTATTGTGGATGACCTTCATCATGTCGATGGTGTTTGCCGTATGGCAAGCCTTACTCAATAATTTTGTTATCGAGAAAGCGGCATTTACTGGGGCTGAAATTGGCATGCTGCAAAGTTTGCGTGAAGTACCCGGCTTTTTAGCCTTTACCGCTATATTTGTATTACTGCTAATTAGAGAGCAAACCTTCGCGCTGTTGTCACTGGCGGTATTAGCCATTGGCATTGCTATAACTGGCTTTTTCCCCAGTGTATTAGGGCTTTATATCACCACAGTTTTAATGTCGATTGGCTTTCATTATTTTGAAACCGTTAATCAATCTTTGACACTACAATGGGTCGATAAACAACACACCGCAGAGTTTTTAGGTAAAGCATTAGCGTGGCGTTCTGCGGCTGCATTACTGGGTTATGGCAGTATTTGGCTGGTAATGACTTGGCTTAAACTCGATTATGTGTGGATGTATGCCATCATTGGCGGCTTAGGCTTAATTGCGGTTATCATGATGAGTCTGTATTACCCACATTTCCCTATTGCTGAGCCGCAGCACAAAAAGCTTATCTTTAGACAGCGTTACTGGCTTTACTACGCACTGACGTTTTTATCAGGCGCCAGAAGACAAATCTTTATGGTCTTTGCCGGTTTTATGATGGTGGAAAAGTTTGGCTATTCAGTCACCCAAATCACCTCACTGTTTTTAATCAATTACGTGGTTAATTTGCTATTTGCCCCAGCCATTGGCCGCTTTATTAGCCGCATAGGTGAACGTAACGCCTTAGTAATTGAGTACCTTGGATTAATTATTGTTTTTGCTAGCTACGCCGTAGTTGAACATGCCACCATAGCTGCTGCGCTGTATGTTTTTGACCATCTATTATTTGCTATGGCTATCGCCATGAAAACCTACTTTCAAAAAATTGCCGATCCTAAAGATATTGCCGCTAGTATGTCGGTAAGCTTTACCATTAATCATATTGCCGCAGTGATTATTCCGGCACTGTTAGGCATATTATGGTTAAGCTCGCCTCAATGGGTATTTATGATTGGAGTCGGCTTTGCTATATGCTCGTTAATATTGGCATTAAACATCCCGACATCTCCTGCTGCTGGCAATGAAACTAATTGGCGTTTTGTAACAAAAACATCAAAACTCAAAACACCATAAAACAATAAGAATAAACAATAAGAATAAAACAATGGCAAACATTCAACCGCAAATCTCTGAAGCCCAAGTCTCAACTAAGGCCACAACTAAGGCCTCAACTAAAGCTTCGACTAAGCCGCTAAACTCAGCACAGGCAAACGACAACGGCGCTAAGGTTTCAGCAAGTAAAAAAGCGCTTTTGCTGGGTAAAGTACTGGGATTAGCCAGTGAAGAAGATTATCGCCCTTCCAGTGCATCCATTGCTGAGCGAGCTGAGTTTCGACTACGAAAACTACACTCTCAGCATCAGCTTAATCTGGAAACCATCTTTAAATTGGCTCTCACTTATACGCCTACAGATGTGACAGGAGAAGATTTAGACCCTGATTGGAGTTACCAGTTTTTTCAAATGGCTGAGCAAATTAATAGCCGCAGAATGCAAGATTTATGGGCACGCATTTTAGCCAGTGAAATAGTTAAACCGGGTAATTTTAGCCTAAGAACATTGGCAACCCTTAAACAACTGACCCAAAGAGAAGCCCATATTCTTGAAAAAGCCTTGGGAATGTCAGTAAAACTTAATCACGAAAGCCGTTATAAACTGCTCAGTGGCTACCGTATACATGGCGGTATCAAACAATATTTTAGAAAATCGACTCTGATGAATTTCGGGCTATCGAAATATGGTTTGCCCTATTCGAGTATATTGACCTTAATTGATGCGGGAATACTTCACAGCAGTGAATTTGAAACTGGCACCTTAGACAAAGGCGTTAAAATTCAATTAAATATGATAGACAACAAAATAGCTATTGAGCCTAATAGCAATAACTTACTATTCAGTTATTACCGTTTTACCCCCATTGGAGATGAACTCAGCCAATTGGTTCATCCTAAGGTTGATAGTGCTTTTGTAAAGGATTTAACCGCACTACTTAGCAGAGACTTTAAGGTAGAAAGTTAATAGCAGCTATATAGATGCGAGACTATTTAAAGTCTTTAGTTGAGGCGACTGTGGCTTGAACATCCGCTTGCGTCTCACCATGCTTATAAAGAGAAGAATGCTGAGCTTTATGCATCGAAAATAAAAATTGTCTGAGGGTTTCTCTTGAGTCTTCTCCGACAATAATTGTTGCTGCAATAACGCCATTGTCTGAGCGAACTTTTTTATATTCAATATCAAAACTAATTTCATGGGTAAGCACCAAGGTGCCGCGCCTTGATTTACTTGACTCAATAATTTGCGGTGCATCTAAAGTGACGCCAGTGCTTGAAAGCGACAACACATCAATGGCTAAATTTGTATCAAAATCAATAATTCTGACATTATCTAACTCTTTCATGCGCCAGCTTCTATCTGCACCTCGGGTATCCACGACTTCAGGGATCCCCAGTTGAGACACAAATTGGCCCAGTTCATCCATTTTTAAAGAGAAAGGAAACCATAAACGGTAGTGACCAATTTCAGCTAGTAACGTCATCTGAGTTTTCCCTAACAGGCTGGCTAAAGCCTCGGGCATTTCAGTGGTCACAGCAACGGAATCAGTATCACTTTTACTAACAACAGGAGGCTGCTTGGCAAAAAGTTCACTGAAACAGGCTAACTCTTCTTTGGTTAATGTTGAAGTCATTGTCAATCCTCCCTGATGTTTATACTTTAAGATAGCCTAAAAATATTAACACGCAAGCTACATTTATTCAAACATGTAGAAATGTTCAGTTTTAATAAAAACCAATAAAATTATAGGCTTTCAACATTTACCCTATACCTAGAAAGAGTTAGCCACCTACTTGAAACCAGCTCGTGATTCAACGACTTTCGAATCAATTATCTCAAGCATACTTAAGTCATCCACCCACTGTGAGTAAATCTAGCGCCAGCTATTTAGCGCCATATCATTTTCAAAATAATCTTGGGAAAAATAAATAAATCACAATTAGGTTGCGCGCAATCTAATTTGGGTTTATTGTTACTCCCAGTTAGGTTGCGCACAACCTAAATTCAAGTGTGCATATCAAGATAATGATTTTAATTATGTAATTTGGAGTAATAATGGACATCATTTATTCAGCATCAGCAAAAACTACCGGCGGTCGTGATGGACGCTCAGTATCTTCAGACAACAAACTTTCTGTTGAGTTAAGTACACCAAAAGAATTAGGTGGCGCAGGCGGAGAAGGAACTAATCCAGAACAGCTTTTTGCAGCCGGCTATTCAGCCTGTTTTATTGGCGCGATGAAATTTGTTGCGGCCCAAGATAAGAAAATACTCAGTGCTGATTTGTCAGTAGAAGCAACCGTGGGCATTGGCGCAAATACCCAAGGCGCTGGGTTTGCCATTGAGGTGGCACTTCGCATTGATTTACCAGCAATGGATAAAGTAGCAGCGCAAGCCTTAATCGAAAAAGCTCATCAAGTTTGCCCTTATTCCAATGCAACTCGCGGTAACATTCGCGTTGAGCTGTCACTGGTTTAAGCATAAACAGCTGTTGAGACTATTGCTCTAAACACTGATCAAAAAAGCCCCCAAATTACTCATTTATAGCGTAATTAGGGGCTTTTTGTTTAAATGATTTAGAACTTTTCGAGTAAATTTTCAGAGAAGTCCTTTGTCGTTATTTCAAGGTTTAAATCGGCAAGTTTTGATTCGATAGCACTGATATCAGCTTGAAGTGTGGCCAGTGTCAGGGTGTTATTGTCTAACTCAAACACTTGCTTTTGAGTCGTCAAATAAAACAATAAAACCGTTAACGCATCTGGATCATTGTCCCTAGCGGCCAGTTTGATTTTAGCCAGTTTGCGATAAATTCGATTATGCAGTTGTTTTAACTTCCATACCCAGTAAATCTCTTTTAGGTATTCATGCTTCTTATAAAAGTTCATTACTAAGCTGCAGGTGAGTACCGCGAGGATAACGCCTAACAAGTTTAGGTGAAAGTGCCCAGTAGATTCACCACTGGCCACCGTTTTATTACCAAAAAATTCAATTAGCACGGTACCAAAACCGAGGGATAATAGGGTTAAACTCGCCACTAATGACACTAGAACCACATTCAAACGTTGACGATATAGCGCCTTATCAACCTTCATTAACTGCATGCAACAACCTTAAAAAAATATGATGACTTATTTTACACTGAATAAGATCGCAAAGTAGCCATTGCTAAGGCTATTTTAATTAGGGAGTAAACCTTTGTCGTGTTAGTAGCAAAACTTCAGCCTTAGTTTTTAATGTGCACGCGTCAACAGCCTATAGCCAATATTTTCAGATTTAACTTAACCACTTAGTAAAATGCTACCTAGATGATTTTATGATAAAAAACTTTCATCTTGGTTTATTTTGACTAGGCTTAACATTAGTAGTTATTTTAACCAATTAGAAAAAATTAAAAACAACCAGCTCAGTTGATAAGTCTTAAAAGACACATAAAAGCCAAAAGATGAATTATAGATGCCTATTGCTGTTGCCTGTCATCAGCTTGAAAGGAATTATTGTCATAGTGCTTCTAAGTATATCGTTGCAGAAAGGGATTTATAGATGGATATCAAGGGGAGCTTAGAGTGTAACCAGTTAATTAAACGCTATATTGCCACCAGAGCCGCCACAACCGAAATATGCGCCCCGTTAGAAATAGAAGATCTGTGTATTCAGCCCTGCGCCGACGTCAGTCCACCTAAATGGCATTTGGGACATACTACTTGGTTTTTTGAAGAGCTAATATTACGCCAGTTTGTTGCAGGTTATCAGCGCTTTGATGAGCATTTTAGCTTAATTTTTAACTCTTACTATAAATCAGCAGGCCTGCATTGGACCCAAAAAGATCGCGGTAACTTGTCTAGGCCTACGGTAGCGCAAATAGCCCAATACCGTCAGCAAATTGATGAGCTAATTCTAAGCTTACTCAATGCTGGGATATCAGAAGAAATTGCTACCATTATTGAAATTGGTATTCATCATGAGCAGCAGCATCAAGAGCTTCTGTATATGGACATTAAGTATATTCTGCATTGCAATCCCAGCAGTCCTCGCTACAGCAAAACACCGTTAATGAGCGCACAAGCGGTCACTGGCTCATGGCACACTTATACTCAGCAACTGGTGGAAATTGGTCATTGTGGCGAAGGCTACGCATTTGATAATGAATCACCGCCTCATAAAACTTACCTGACAGATTTCTCAATCTCTGACACTCTTATCACTAATGGTGAGTATTTAGCGTTTATTGAGTCAGCAGGCTATCAAACGCCAAAATACTGGTTAAGCATGGGCTGGGATTGGCTTAACGAGAACGGTATTACATCGCCTTTGTATTGGCGAAATCTCGATGGAAAATGGTTTGAATACACCCTTCATGGCCTAACACCTTTAGACTTAAGTGCCCCTGTGGTTCATGTCAGTTATTTTGAGGCCAACGCCTTTGCCAATTGGCGCCAATGCCGCTTACCCACAGAGCAAGAGCTAGAGCATTATTTACGCAGTAGCGACAATCAAGCCTTAATCTCAGCCCAAGGCCTGCCACCAGCAAGTTATCATCAACCTCAGTTACACCCCATCAATGCAGGTGATACTTCAGGTCAAGTCTGGTGTTGGAGCCAAAGCCATTATTCAGCCTACCCCGGCTATAAGCCCTTTGAAGGCAAGTTAGAAGAATACAATGGCAAGTTTATGTGTAATCAGTTTGTGCTTAGAGGCGGCTGTATTGCCACACCGCCACATCACTATCGACATAGTTATAGAAATTTTTATCAACCACACCAGCAATGGATGTTTTCAGGGATCAGATTAGCAAAGGATATCGTGTGAAGATTTCTAAAATTGATTATAAAAGTGACAATATTGACGCAATAAATAAAGAGCAATTTGCGATTGATGTATTAACTGGCCTTAGCGCTAGCCCAAAAACCTTACAAGCTAAATACTTCTACGACGATACTGGCAGTAAGATTTTTCAGCAAATTACCCAACATGAAGATTACTACCCCACTCGCACTGAGTTTGAAATTTTAAACACCATCAAACATGAACTGGCGGAGCTTATAGGTGAACAGGAAATTGATATTATCGAACTCGGAGCAGGCGACGGTCATAAAAGCCAATTAATCATTGATGGGTTCGTGGATCACAACTGCAAAGTCAATTACTACCCCATCGACATTTCAGAAGAAGCCATGCTGATGTTAGAAGACAACATTTGCGATCACCCTAATGTTGAATGTCACGGCATAGTAGCGGAATACTTTGAAGGCTTAAGGCTGGTGAGAGAAAAATCGACCAACAAACAACTGGTATTGTTTTTAGGCTCCAATATTGGCAATTTTGATCGAGTTCAAAACCAAGGCTTTTTACGTCGTTTGTGGATGAGCATGAATGCTGGCGACTACGCTCTGGTGGGTTTTGACCTAAAAAAAGATGTCGATGTACTGACCCGAGCTTATAACGACTCCAGTGGACTCACCAAAGACTTTAACCTGAATTTATTAACACGGATCAACAACGAGCTTGGGGCTAACTTTGTGGTGGATAATTTTCAGCACTTTGGCATTTACAGCCCCCTTCTGGGCGCTATGGAAAGCTACGTCATCGCCTCAAAGCCTCAAAATGTTTATATCTCGGCGCTAAAAAGACAATTTCATTTCGACGCCTTTGAACCGATTCATTTAGAGTACTCCTTTAAGTTTCTCAAAAGTGATATTGACTTTATTAGCCAACATACCGGTTTTGAGGTCATTAAACACTTTTCAGATGAGCGCGACTATTTCATTGATTCATTGTGGCAAGTTAACAAGTAACCACCCTATTTTAATACTATGACGTCATCTTGCGATAACAACCGCGGCAAACTAGGCTTTGGCAGTGGCGATTTAATACCTTGCATGAAAGAGACTTAAAACCATTCAAACTCAGGAGCGAACTATGGCCCAAGATCTTCAAGCCAATAAACACAATGCTATCGCATTTTACCGCTGCGCTTATTTAGGCGACCCTGTTAAGGCCGTTGAAAAATATGTTGGCGCAGAATACATTCAACACAATCCGATTGTGGCAGATGGTAAACAGGCTTTCATCGATTACTTCATTGAGATGGCTGAATATAAAGGAAAAACGATTGAGTTTGTCAGGGCCATAGCAGAAGATGATTTAGTGGCGCTGCATACCCATCAAGTGTGGCCAGGTAACGATCAGTATGTCACCATGGATTTCTTTCGATTTGATGACCAAGGCAAGATAGTCGAACATTGGGACTCTATTCAACAAATACCTGCTGAATCAAAACATAGTAATACAATGTATTAAGCCGTCATTAGGCGTAAATTAAGCTATTTCTTGCTTATCTATAGAAGTCTTTCAAAACCAGTAAATCATTAACGTGATAGCTTAACCATCAAACCTAAATCGACTAATAATTGCTAATAATCTTATGAAACTTGAAGAAATTTACCGACAAGACCTTAGTTTGCTTATCGCATTACAAATCTTAGTCGAAGAGTGCAGTGTTACAAAAGCGGCAAAACGGCTGCACTTGAGTCAATCTGCCACCAGTCGAATCTTAAGTCGCTTGCGGGAAATGCTCAACGACCCTCTCTTTTCACGGGTCGGCCAACAATTAGTACCAACCCAATATGCCCTAGATTGCTATCAACAGCTGCAAGGCCCTACAGGTCAATTACTACAACTGCTTACCCCCAGTGAATTTATTGCCAAAGAATGCCAACAAAAATTCACCATAGCTACCACTGACTTTGCCGCACAAGGTCTGCTGCCACTGGTGTTACCTAAGCTCTATCAACTAGCACCCAATATTGGCATTGAGGTCATTCCGGTGCAGCATCAATACCTTCAATCGCAACTAAGTTTACAAGGCGCTGACATGGCAATTTGCCGCGCCATAGATCAAACAGAGCAATTACAACAAACAAGGTTAGGTTTAGTGGGCGTTAGCTGTTTAGTTTCTAATAACCACCCTGTTGCAGATAAAGCCCTATCTCTAGAAGATTACCTACACTTTCCCCACGCTACCATTGCCATTAGTGATGGTGTTAAAGCCATTGTCGACTCATCTATCGCGCAATTCCCACAACGTAAAGAGTTATTAAGGGCGCCAAACTTAGACAGTGCACTGGCACTGCTTGAGCTGCATCCATTAATTATTACCTTGCCAGAGGGTATGGCTGAAATCGCCGCAGCCAAACACGGTTTAATTGTAAAGCCACTGCCGTTTGCAATAGCGCCACTAAACTACAATTTATTTTGGCATGCACGCTGTGAATTAGATAAAGGTCAGCGCTGGCTAAGGGATAAAATAGTCGACTTAATTAAGCCTTTGCTTATCAGTAACAGGCAATAATGAGCACTAAAAAAAGACACAAAAAAGCGGCTATTAAAGCCGCTTTACGATCTTTTAAATAAATGCTTGAGCTAAAAAATTAATCTTTAATGAATAGCTTCAAGCTAATAAATTATTGGCAATTAACTAATACCCGCCCCGTCACCTTACCTTTAACAATCTGCTGTGCAAATTCAGGTACTTGTTCAAGAGCAACAGTTTGACAGGCTTGCTGGTAAAAACTCTCTGGCAACAAGGCAATAACTTGCTCCCATGCCTTCACGCGTTTTTCAAACGGGCAAGCAACAGAGTCAACACCCAACAAGTTAACTCCACGTAAAATAAACGGCATCACTGTGGTTGGTAAGGCAAAGCCACCTGCTAAACCACAAATAGCGGCACTACCACCATAATTGATTTGGGTTAACGCGGTAGCCAACACTTGATTACCGACGGTATCAACCACCCCAGCCCAGCGCTGTTTATCTAAAGGGCGACCCGCTTGTTCAAACTCGCTGCGGTCGATAACATCACTAGCGCCAAGCTGTTTAAGTAGCTCACCATTAGACTCAACACGGCCAGAACTTGCCACAACGCTATAGCCAAGCGCTGACAGTAACGTCACAGCAACAGAGCCAACACCGCCACTGGCACCCGTTACTAGCACTTCACCTTGTTCAGGTGTAACACCAGCCTGCTGTAATGCTTGCACACACAACATCGCAGTTAACCCTGCAGTGCCAACCATCATAGCTTTAGCAGCATCAGCATTTTGAGGCATAGGTACTAACCAATCAGCTTTAACACGAGCCTTCTGGGCCATACCGCCCCAATGGTTTTCACCAACGCCCCAACCCGTTAGGATTACCTCATCACCAACTTTATAACGCGGATCTGCAGACTCACTCACCACACCCGCAAAATCAATCCCAGGCACCATAGGAAACTGACGAATAATTTTGCCTAACCCAGTAACAGCTAAGCCATCTTTGTAATTTAGCGATGAATAACTTACATCAACTAACACTTCACCTTCAGGAAGATCTGCAACAGATAATTGGCGAACCTCAGCTTGGGTCTGCTTATCATTTTGGGTTAATACAAGTGCGTTGAACATGGTGGCGCTCCTTACATTTTAGATAAAATTATCATAGTGTAAAAACCACCATGAATACACTGCATCTTTTGCATACTATTAATTCGCATGGCGCATATCGCAGTATTCAAGCCAGATAATAAAACCGCTACTATCGACAAATCCTGCCAGCTCGTACTACTACATTTAGCATCAGCGAGTCTTGGTGGTACTTTAACAATGCCATCGCCGATATGGCTGTCACTATTTAACCTATAAAGAGCAGCTTACCTGTTGCTTTAACGCCTTATTTTTTTATGATATAAGCCCTAATATGATCGTAGCTTAAGTTTAATACAAAGGCGTAAATAGTCAGGAAGAAGGTGACACCTAAAGGTACCCTAGAAGAATATCTAGAGTATTCAAAAATGATTTCATTGTTCATCCTTGATAATACAAAGGTGCTGGCAAGAGACACCATTTCTAAAATAATAGTGCAATTACGTTTTATACAATAATAGTGCAATTACGTTTTATACAATAATAATCAGATAGATAGGTTAAAATAATAGCGGAATTAAAAATGAATATCTATAAAAAAAATAAACTGTAATCAGAACATTTCAATCTGTCATTCTTTTTGAATAAATGTAATTTCGCCAGTTTTAACCTTACTTAATGACCAAATCTTACTTTTTTTAAGAACCGAATAACGTTATTGTGGGTTACTGCTTTCATAAGGTCAGATTTACATTGGAAGAATTTCATCTTAGTCAACAAGCTAGTCAATATTTTAGCTTTGAACAATTAATTCAATGCGGTGAAACGCTTGCGTTAACTCAAACCGATAATCTGCCAAAGCAGACCCAAACATGGATAGCACTTAGTCAGCTTGCCACACAAATCCTTGATCCAGTTTATGAGCAATTCGGCCCACTAGAATTAACTTACGGTTTTTGCTCACCACAATTAGCAAGGCTGATAGCTAAAAATAAAAATCCACATATTGCCCCCTCACTAGATCAGCATTGCTCACATGAATTGAACCGTAACCATAAGATAATTTGCAATCGTTTAGGCGCTGCCTGTGACTTCTTTATTCAAGATAAATCAGTTGATATGCAAGTTGTAGCCAAATGGATAAGCCAAAATCTCAAGTTCGATAGAATGTATTACTATGGTAAAAACGCACCTCTCCATATTAGTTATGGCCCTGAGATGAATCAGTTTTTGCAGCTAATGAAAACACACAATGCAACCAAGCACCGCTCCCCTTCTTTTAAGGGGCCAGGTGATAAAGTGATACAGCTTATTGATAAAGTGAGTTACTAATGGATAAGATAATTATCGACTCAGCGGCTGAAACGATCGAATACACTAACAGCCAAGAAACCATGAAGCTTCTCAAGGTAACGAGTTGCGAGTTGATGCATCTCAGAGTAGCCAATAGAATAAAATCTATAAAACGTGGAAATGGTTATTTCTACCAAGTGAACAGTTTAAAACAAATTAAATAAAACTAATCATGAATTTATTAGGATGGAACGTCTAAATGGATGCCACACTGTTTAAGCAACTTGTATCAACAATGCCTATTGGTAAAAAGCTACCTGATGCTCATTACATCCACAAAGACGGCTTAAGCGAAATTTCCGCAGAGTTAACGGACTTTATCTATGCAGTCAGCAATGCGCTTAAAATTGAACAAGGTAGTTGGGATTTAGTCAAACTCAACAAAAATGAATTCAAATTATCATTGCTGTCTTATCCAACCTTTTTTACCGAACCTTATCCAGCGTTAACTCAAAGTGTCACCATCGATTTAGTCAAGCTAACCCATAGAATCACAAAGTATGAAGAAAGCGATAACCCACCAATTCTTCACCGTAAAGAAACCATGATACCCATTACACACGAAGCTTATGAAAGCTTTGTGCACATCACCCAAGAAGGTGAAAATGCAGGCTTGTATGAAAAAAGCCGGATGATTGGATTTAAACAGTCATGGGAGCGAATAATTGCAGAACATGGGTACGAACTGGTTGATGGTAGATTGTTTAGAGCCTCAGCATTAAATTCATCACCCAACAATGAAAGCACTATCGATAGACACAAAACGGCCTTAGTCAGACATGAACTAAGCTCACCAATGAAACAACTCGCCAAGCAAGGTTTTTTAAATGGTGACTACAGTCTATTTGATTATGGTTGCGGCCGCGGTGATGACTTACGCGAGCTTCAAGCTCATGGCCTTGAAGCATTAGGCTGGGATCCTAATTTTTGTCCCGATGCAGGAAAGCTTACATCTGACGTTGTAAATATCGGCTTTGTTATTAATGTCATTGAAGATCAAGTTGAACGTTCTGAGGCCGTGATTGGTGCTTGGCAACTGTGTACTAAATTACTCGTTGTATCTGCAATGCTGGCAAATGACAGTTACATCAGCCAGTTCACTCCCTATAAAGATGGAGTTATTACCTCACGTAATACATTTCAAAAGTACTACGCACAAGCCGAGCTTAAGGGCTACATTGAGAGAGTATTGGATGAAAATGCCATTGCGATTGCTCCAGGTATTTATTATGTCTTTAGAGATAAAATAGAAGAACAACGCTTCCTTGCAAGGCGACATCAACGTCACCATCAATGGCACCAAATAACCACTCCAGCGCCAACAAGTGAAGAGCAAGCTAGGTTACTGTTCACCCAACACCAAGATTTGCTGAGCCAATTTTGGGATAGATGCCTAGAGCTTGGGCGAATCCCCATTGATGAAGAGTTTACCGATTCAGCCAACATCAAAATGCATTTTGGTAATGCTAAAAAAGCATTTAAATTACTTATGCAAGTTCAAGGAGAACAAGCTGAGCAAGAGTTTGAACAAGCTATCAAATTACGGCAAGAAGACTTGTTAGTTTATTTCGCGTTATGTCAATTTGAGCAACGCAAAGGATACGTACATTTACCTGACGAGCAAAAGCGCGATATAAAGATTTTTTTTGACACTTACAAAATCGCCGTAGCAAAAGCTAAAGCACTTTTGTTTGCGATTGCAGATACAAGCCTTATCGAACAGGCTTGCATTAAAGCACATGAAACTCTACCTGCAAGTAAGCTAAATGAAGGTCATTCATTAGAACTACATAAAAAGTTTTTAAGCTACTTACCAGCATTGCTGCGTGTTTATGTTGGGGCAGCAGTACAACTTTATGGTGAACTTGATGAAATCGATTTAATCAAAATTCATATTACATCTGGCAAAGTCAGCTTTATGGGATATGACAACTTCGACACGACTCCACTTCCAACATTACGCGAACGCATTAAAGTCAAAATGTGGCAGCTTGATGTGGATTTTTTTGACTATGTGGAAGTAGATAAACGGCCGGTGTTGATGGATAAGCATTGTTATCTAGCAAATAACTCTTCGTGTTATCAGAAGCAATTAATTTTCGAACAAAAACTACAAAATATGTTGTTCAAGGAAACTGATGAACTAGCTAATTTATCATTACAATATATTGAATCTATTCTGAAAAAATATAACAAGATAATAGTCAATCACACAATAAAATCTGGTAAAGTACAAAAATCTTAATGTGTTGAAACGGAAAACATAAATCCAAATGCTACCCAATGATCCAACGCTAGACATAGCGGCGTTTAGCAGAATTTTCAACAACACAACAAACTCATATAAACTACTTCTGTTCAAATCACTGTTAACAATCATAAGCTCAAATTTACATGTAAATGGTGTTATTGATAGCAAACAACTCTCGAGCCTTATTCTTGCTCATGCTTGGGTACCTTCTGTTTATTACAAACTCAACTTAGGGTCACAAGACCAAATTTATAAACATCTTTATGTATTGTCTTTGTTGGATATTGATCTCGCGAGTAGCAGTAAAAATCATTTTGAATTGATTACAGACACAATCAGCCGGAATAACGATGAAGTAATCACTAAAGATATACTAAAATATGTCCCCTATAGACTGCTACAGCCTTTTTTTAGTGATGAATTGCAAGGTAAGAAAGATGCCATCAAAAATGCATTAACCACCACGCTCTCTTGTCTTCATTTCGATGATAAATATCCAATTTATAAAATTGAACATTGTAAAACAGATAAGTTGGTTAAATTAACGATACATGCTCAATGGCTTCAATATATTAAGCAAAACTTTGCCATTATTTCAGGCTGGGTTGAACTGAATTGGGTGCAATACCTACAAGCTAAAAATCCAAACACACCAACTATCACAAGTAAAACTTCGCTTGATTTTGACCGTATATCATTAGTAAAACAAAGAAAGTTTTGGGACAAGTACTTAGAAGACAATCAACTTGAATGTATTTTCACTGGTGAAATAATAACTAAAGCAAATTATGCATTAGACCATTTCATTCCTTGGACATACGTCGCACACAATCAATATTGGAACTTAATCCCCATCATAAGCAGCTGCAACTCATCAAAAAGTAACAAACTGCCCAATAAAACTTTTATTGATAGTTTCACATCAACTCACGTCAAAGTTATAAACTTCGCATTAAAAAACAATAATAAGGCCGTAATTGAAGACTATCTATGCACATTGCACTGCACGGTAGATGATTTATCCAATGAAACCGAATTTAAACGAAAGCTTGCCGAGTTAATTGCTAACCTAATCGACTCCGCCGCACTTCAAGGATTTGAACAAAACTGGACTTGGAAGCAATCAGATGACTCAATTTTACAATCAGAATTCTAATCACTATTTCAATTCAACAGTCGATGCCGACATGTCCAGCGTGCAGGAAAAATTCTTAGCCTATATTCCTAAATACGGAAGTATTCTAGATGCAGGATGCGGCTCTGGTCGCGACACTAAATCATTCATCGATATGGGTTTTAAGGTTACTGCATTTGATGCATCAAAATCACTTTGTTTACTCGCCGAAAATCACACCAACATTAAAGTAATCCACAGCACATTTATCGATTTCGTTTCAACAACCAAATTTGATGGAATTTGGGCATGTGCGTCATTACTTCACGTCCCTCGCCATGACTTGCTCAAAACAATAGAACATTTAGGGCGGTTATTAATACCTAATGGACATTTATATTGTTCATTTAAATTTGGCGAAGAAGATACAGAAAACGATGGTAGATTATTTAACAACCAAACGACTGATACTTTCCCAAGCTATATACCCAATTCATTCAAAGTAATAGAAATCTGGATTAGTGAAGACAACACTAAACTTAATCGACAACAACAATGGTTAAATGTAATCCTCAAAGAGTCGGCTTAATTTTAGTTTTTTACAATTTTCAGCTGTAGAATATCATCAGAATAATTTATTCTATGACCTCTTTTCTGCTATAAAAAATGTTTAATCACGTCAACTATCATCAAAATAACGTCAAACACTTAAAAAAAAGCACAAATAACGTGAACTTTTCACGTCAGGCGCTATAATTAACGTCAAATTTAACGTTAGGCTATCGTGATGAAAAGTGCACAAGACGGATATTGTTTTTCTTTCCCAGCAGTTAGAGGGATCCAGGCTGGAAAACCATTCTATATTGCTACTTGTCCATTAAGCACAATTCCAAAGATTTTCGTATTTGACGAAGATGAAGTGCCGCCAGAATTACGTGCACAGCGCACATTAAATAAAGCACGTATTCCTGAAATGGTGCGTTATCTTGTGGATAACCCTGACGACTATGTATTTTCTGCATTGACCGTATCAGTCGCATCAAGTGTTTCATTTGATGAAAGTGAACACTCAGAATCATCAAATTTAGGCACTTTAAAAATCCCTATGAATGCACAGATTCTTATTAATGATGGTCAACATAGACGTGCAGCAATAGAAGCTGCTTTAAAAGAACGTCCTGAACTGGCGTATGACAATATTCCAGTACTGTTTTTTGTAGATGAAGGCCTGACACGCAGCCAACAAATGTTTGCTGATCTGAACAAATATGCTGTTAAACCAAGCCCTTCTCTGGCTGCACTTTACGATAGCCGTGATGAAAGCAGTGAACTTGCCAGATATTTAGCACAAAAGGTTAAGCCTTTTGCAGGTTTTACTGAAATGGAAAAATCCAGTATCAGTTCAAAAAGCGGTAAGTTATTCACCTTAAGCAGCTTAAAGCAAGCTAATAGAGCTTTGTTTGGTAAAGGCATGAAAGACTGTTTTACTGAACAAGAAAAACAACTAGCTGCAGAATTCTGGCAAGCTGTTTATGAATCAACGCCGGAATGGCAAATGGTCACCAATAAACAACTTGCTCCCTCTCAATTCCGTCAAGAATACGTTCATGCACATGGCGTCGGGTTGCATGCATTGGGTTCATTAGGTTGTGCACTAATTACTGCTCAACCTGACGAATGGAAAGAAACAATCAAACAATTAATAAACGTAGACTGGAAAAAGTCTAACCCAATATGGGCCAATAGAAGCATGTTGCACGGCAAGTTAAGTAAAGCCGCAACCAATATCATGCTAACAACCAATGCTCTTAAGCATGTTCTATCTCTTTCGCTCACCCCAGACGAGCGCGCCCTAGAAAATCAATACATACCAAATAGTGAGGCATCTAATGGCTGATTTATTCCAAGCCGATGCGCTAGATGATGAGCAGAACGATTACATTCATAAAGAATTTTTTGCTGGTTTCAAGCGATACAAAAATAGTGACACGCTCCCTGCTGAGCTGCATAAATATGACAAACTTGATGACGCATTAAAGCATCAAGTCAGCATGAATCTATGTCGTGATTTGTTAAAAGAGCACGCCAATAAAGAAGGCTTTTTGCTTAAACACTTTATAGATGACGTGCAAAATGTTTATTGTGCCGATAATCGTCCATGGGTTATTGGTTACAGTGGCGGTAAAGACTCATCTGCAGTGGTAACATTAATATACTTAGCATTACTCTCGCTAGATGAAAAAAAACGCACTAAACCTATTTATGTGGTCGCCTCTGATACACTAGTGGAAACACCGCTCGTCGTTGATCACGTTAACCGCTCATTAGAACAAATTGGCAATCAAGCAAGACGTGATGGATTACCTATAACTACGCATAAAGTCGTGCCTAAGCCAGATCAAACTTTTTGGTCATGTCTTTTAGGTAAAGGCTATCCTGCCCCAACCCAAAGCTTCCGTTGGTGTACTGAACGGATGAAAATTGATCCTGTCAGCAACTTCATTAAAGACAAAGTTTCTACTCATGATGAAGTCATCGTTGTGTTGGGTTCTCGTAGTCAAGAAAGTGCATCACGTGCACAGGTTATCGCTAAGCATAAAATCGAAAATACCCGCTTAGCCCGCCACACCACACTTGCAAATGCATTTATTTATACGCCTATTGATACATGGAGCATGGATGATGTATGGAAACTGCTTCGGTCTTGTAGCCTTGAAGTAACTATATCCCCAATGGGTATAGGTAAAAAATGGGCTGACGAATATGAACTTGAATGGCAAACGCCATGGGGCGTTAAAAACTTAACCCTCTGGAATCTTTATAAAGACTCATCTGATCAGGGTGAATGCCCAATGGTCATAGATGACAGCACTCCCTCTTGTGGTAATTCACGATTTGGTTGTTGGACATGTACCGTTGTCACTAAAGACCGAGCCATGGAAAGTTTAATAAAAAGTGGTGAAGAATGGATGCAGCCTCTTTTAACGTTTCGAAATAAGTTAGCTGAAACCAATATTCCAGCCAACAAAGAAATATACCGCAACTATAAACGCCGACAAGGTCGCGTAAACTATCAAAGAGTCAAAGAAGGCCAAGAGCTGTCTTCAGAGCGAGCTCATGTCCCAGGACCTTACTGGTTAAAGTATCGTAAAGAATGGCTAACCGAATTATTAGTGCAACAGAAAAAATTTAATGAAGATGGCTACTCTGTCACGTTAGTCACTGAACCTGAATTACATGCAATACGCCAAGAATGGTTAAACGATCCCAATGAACCAGATTGGGCAGATTCGTTACCAACAATCTACCGAAATATTTACGGTAATGAACTCAAATGGGTCATTAACGACAACAGTAGTTTTGGTGAGGTTGAGGCTCAAATCCTGCAAGGACTTGGTCAGCAACACAACGTAGAACCAGAAATGGTTCAAAAGTTATTAGACCTCGAATTATCTCTTGAAGGGCTTAGCCGCCGCAGCGGCGTGTTCGATAAAATAGGCACCTTGCTCAAACAAGATTGGGGCACACTTGAACAAATAAAAGAAAGACATACTGAACTACAAAGTAAATCTGCATTCGATATTCATAAAGATCAAATATCTAAATATGAAGCTGAAATACTTGCACTTGAAAAACAAACCAAGGTGGAATTCTAGATGATTATCAAAAGCTTGGTGATAAATAATTTTCGAGTATTTAGAGGCGTCCATGAAATAGACCTCGAACCAAGAGTAGTTAATAAGCACCACACAAAAGCAGCGCCAATTATCTTATTTGGTGGCTTAAACGGTGCAGGTAAAACATCAATTTTATCTGCCGTACGTGTGGCACTATATGGTCGCGCAGCATTTGGCCGTGGGATGAACTCTGCTGAGTATCAAGCTCAGCTCGATGCGTTAATACACAAAGGCATTGGAATAAGTGAAAACAAATCATCTATTCAACTTGTTTTTACTCACAGTTTAAATGGTGTTGAAAACGAGTACCGTGTTACTCGAGGCTGGCAACGAGGCCAAAAAGATAAGTTGGTATTAGAGCAAGACAATACTGAACTCAGCAGCATGAGTTACGATCAATGCCAAAGCTTTTTAAATGAATTAATCCCACCAGGAATTTCAGACTTATTCTTCTTCGATGGTGAAAAAATTGCCGAGCTAGCAGAAGATGATTCCGGTGAAGTGTTACAAACAGCCGTACGTCGATTATTAGGCATCGATGTAGCAGAAAGACTGAGAAACGATTTAGCGATATTTCTAAAACGACATGACGCTGCAGCAATGCCTGAAAATATTAAAGCGCAAATAGATAAACTTGAACGACAACGTAAAGATGCAGAACATCAAGCCATTGAACTTGCGAACAAGTCAGCACTTTGCCGTGCAAGAATAGAACTCATTGGTGCAGATATAGCAAAAACTGAAAATGAATTGTCTTCACGCGGTGGTGCCTGGGCGCAATCACGTGAACAAGAAAAAGCACATCAGTACGAACTTGATGCAGAACGCAAAGAATTAGAAAAAACCTTAAGAGCTGAAATTGAAGGCAACCTGCCCTTTGCGCTAGCGCCAAAGGCATTACAGCAATTGTTAAATCAGCTTGAGGCCGAGAAAAAATCTAAACAAGTTGAACACTTTAATCATGAATTAACAGACTTCATGGCAGAGCTTGAACAAAAATTATCATTTGGATTATCCGACTCATTTGTGGCTATCCAAACAATAAAATCTTGCTTTGAAGAACGACAAGCAGCGCAAAACAATTCTGAGGTCTTGCTTGATATATCTGACCGAGAGTTTGATCAAGTTAATGCGCAGGTTAATAGTCGCGCAAGCGAATCGTATCAACGATTCGACATTGCCCGTAAACGCCTAGAAATAGTCGAAGAACAAATCGCCAATATATCAGTCAATATTGCACGAGCACCAGAGCAAGAACAACTTGAAGAACAGTTAGAACAACTTAAAAAATTCAACAGTCAACGCACTAGTGCGATAGTTGAATTTAAACAAACAACAGAAGAAGCCAAGCGTAAATACCGTGAAGCAATTGACTTTGCTCGCAAGGTTCAAAAACTACATGACAAACATAAAGTCGCCTCAACAGCAGAAGCCTCAGTATCTAATGCGCTTAATACCCATGCATTACTTGCCGACTTTAGTGAGCAGTTAACCGCAGTACGCGTTAAACAGCTAGAAACTGAATTTATCAAAAGCTATCAAAAACTTGCCCGTAAAGAAGACTTAAAATTATCGGCTCGCATCAATACCCAAACCTTTGACGTTGAATTAATCGATGAAAACCAACATGTGATCAATCGTAAAGGGCTCTCTGCTGGTGAAAAACAGATTTACGCCATTGCGATACTAGAAGCTTTGGGTAAAACATCGGGTAAAAAGCTACCGATCATTATCGATACCCCACTTGGCCGACTCGACTCGAAACACAGGGATAAGTTAATAGAACATTACTTCCCAGAAGCCAGTCATCAAGTCATTATCCTATCGACTGATACTGAGATAGATGAGAGTTACTTTGGTAGTGAATACCTTAAAGACGATATTTCCCATGCCTTTGAAATCCAGTTTGATGGAAAAACCAAATCTTCTAGCTTGAAAGAAGGTTATTTTTGGGAAGCGCATACTCAGCAACAAAGTGCTAATCACGGCCAACAACACAAAAAAGTAGGAGCAAACTGATGCTGCCTAATCGCATGAATTTAACAAAACAGACCGAAGAACACTTAAAAAAGCTTAAGCAGTTTACGGGGATTTCACCCAACGTTTCAGCTCGTATTGCCTTTTTTAGGTCAATTGAATCAGGCTTTAAGTGCACTAATTCAGCCACTGTGAAACTAGATGGTGCTTTAGTGCTAGATAAAGTCACTTGGCTGGGTGAAACCCAGCTAGTGACTGAATTGATGATGAAAATGCACTACCCAAATCTTCAAGGAAGGGAGCTAATGGCCGCGTGGGCGGCACATGTTGAGGATGGCATTTCGGCAATCAGGAATTATAGAAGCATAACAAAATTATCCACTAGTATTTGAGCCAGCTGATGAAATATAAATTCTTGGAAGTCTATAACTCGGATTATTATAAGCTTCTTGAATGTGTTTATTCTCACAGAGATAGTTAGAAACTTAAAATAAAACTAAAAGGACTATTTAGTCCTTTTAGTTTCAATAAATTTTAATTCAGTATATTCACGTACTCAAGATAGTCTTTATGGTCATTAAGATCCTCTAACTTTTTATAACCACATCTGATCAAAAAAATATTTTTCATTCTTGACGCTCCTATTCCTGAAGCAGTAAAAAAGATATGTCCATAATCTATATCATCTAGTTTACTTAACAATTCACAAAATTCATTACGGTCGAAGTGTCCATCATTTTCAAAAAGGTATGCTTTAAATAAATCAAATAGTGCGTTGAAGCCGATTGTTTTAAGAAGATAGCTTTCTTTACTTTGTTTTTTCCACAATCTTTCGTCTACACAATCAAAAAAATCAAATACAATACTTTCTATATATTCGTCATCATAAGCGATATACTTAGCTCTTAGTGGGGTGCTTGGCGTGCCTTTATCTAATTTGGCGCGACCTTCTTTATTCTTAAAATTTAATAAATCATCTCTATCTCTTTTGGGATTTGAAGTTATTAATTTTAAAATGCCATCTACTATCGTTGACAATGAAATTATTCCGTCATCGCCGCCTTCAACTGCTGCACCAAGCTTTATTTTATCTCTTAAAAGTCCTGAGTGCTTATTCAGTTTCCTAGTGATATAAACTGCTAATTTTTCTGGTGACCATTTCTCTTTTTCTTCATCTTCAAGTTTAAAACCATATAACTCATAAGCTAAACTTTTATTAACTTTCTTTTGGTTAATATTAATAGTTGCGAATATATACGCTTGATATGGGGCTGGAAGGTCTATAAAAACTGAACAGAGAAGTTGCATGTTTTTCCTATCAGAATATTTAAATCCTGATAGTCTATGCTGCCCATCAATCAATGTAGCAACTTTCTCATCAGAAGGTATTACTAAGAAAAGTGACCCATCTTTTTCTTCTATCCTCCAGCGTTTATCTTTATCAGTTACAAAGCTACCATTCTTATCTACATTGGCGCCTAAAATCAATGAGTTAGGAAATGTAGCTTCTGTACTGTCAATATATTTTGCTATTTCCTTACTTCTCTTATCATCCAGCTCCCTTTGATTACCAGATAGAAAAGAAAAAACACCATCTACCATATCTTTTCTTTTATATTCCGCTCTAGAACTAAATGAAACTTTATTTAGAAAATCTGATGACATTGAAACTGCATAAAATGTCCCTACTGGCTGCTCAATTTTTATTGCAGGCAACCATACTTCTTGTAATTCTGCGTTCATATATCACCTCCAAGCGTACCAGTCATCAACGTTGGATCATATTCAGATTTATTGATAACATTATAAAGCCAAACTATTCCTGTAATTAACAAACCTCTTTGTACCCATGAAATTGCACTTTCGGGGTCGGTAGTAGTTATTGTAATTGATTTGAAATATGCTAGAACAGCAAAAATACTACCTAAAAAAACAACTAAAAGAGTAAATTTAGAGTATTTATTGTCATCTTCTGGCGACATAAATATCCTTGCTTCTAAGATCATAACCATAGTTGCTATACCAAAAGTAAACACTGTTTTAGGATCAAAGATACTTGTATAACCAATCCAACCAAAAAACACAGGTAACCAAACGCCCATTGAACCAAAAAAGAAAATTACAAACCCTTCCCTCCAAAATCTAATGCATTTCAATGCATTTAAAAATCTAGCAATCAAAACATAAAAGTAATTATCTTGACTAACAATCATGACACATCCCATTATTTACAATCTAACTAACCTTAATAACTAATCATACCAGTAAGAGTTGTACGCATATTAGTTAATACTATAATATATTTTCAATTTATAATTCCCAAAATGCTTTATCTTTAATGCGTCTTATCTGCTTATCACCATCAATATACAGACTTGTGTGTTTTTCTAACTCTCGAATATTTTTCATCAATAGCTCCTGTTCTGATTTGTCATCCTTGTTGAAAATACCTTTAATATCCTGATTTTTTATTTGAGCCACCCGATGAACAATCCAGCTCAAAATATAAGCGGAATAGTCATTGTCACCCGTTTTAAAATGGGTGATGTCTTGCGTCGATAAGATAACCCCTACCCCATACTCCCTGCCTTCTTTCAAGATCTTGCGCAGGCTTGGGAAATTTTGCGACATGAAGTTATCAGCTTCATCAACCAATATCAGTTTGGTTACCTGCCTAAACTCACCTTGCACTAGAGGTTTGCCTTGTTTCTGCATTTGCGAGTAAAACAGATCTAGAGTTAAGGCTACAATCAAATTTTGTATTTCTGGTGGATAACCCGCCAATTCGATGACCGTAATACCATCAATTAGCTCATATAAGCTATTCATGTTTTCAGACAGATCTTCGAAGATTTTAAAGCGTGCTAATTTTGACAGTGCAGCATATAAAGAGTCTTCCTCAACCTTTTCTTGAGCCAGAAAAATTTGCCAAATATCTTCAATCGTTGGTGCTGGCTTAGTCCAGGTTGATGGCGATTCAGGTCTAATGCCTGCTAACTCATAAGCTTCTAGAATAATATTTTCTAGTTTAAGCTGCTGACGTGGGCCTAATCCGTAAGCCTTCGACATAGTTTCTGAAAAACCAGCGGCTGTGTGAATAGGTAACATTGGCGTATCGCCAAATAAACTTAGCGGGTTATAAGGCAGTTTAAATAATTTGTACTTTTTGCCATTAGTCGCGTTAATAAACTTGTCGTCAACATAATCTGATTTGTAATCGAAGATTAAAATACCAATGGGTTTACCATCAACATTGTTATGCTGATTTCGATAAAGCTGAGTAACAACCGACTTGGTACACTGCGTCTTACCCGTACCCATGGTGCCAATAATGCCAGAGTTGGTGTTCATAAATTTAGCTGTATTAGTTGGCTCCCAATAGACAGGCTTATTACTGGGTAACTCATGTCCGACCAACACTTTTAATGTGTCAGTCGCTATTGCTTTCTCTACAACTCTTGATGGTGATTCTTCAGCTACGCCCTGTAACGCATTGACCAGCTTTTCATTGTCTGAATAATCGACATCAACTAACTTTATAACTTCTGCTTTTACCTTAACGCTTGGTATTACTTCGCCAGTTAATATGTATTTTTCTGGGATGTAACACAGCTCACTGCTTTTAATGTTTGCTAATAAGGTCTGTAGTGGCGTGCTAATAAATCGGTTCAAGTTAGCGCTAGGCAAACTAATCTGCAAAATGTCGTCTTCTAGGGTGAAATCTTCTTTGGCGTAATCCGCATTTTCAAAAAATGCCATCACAAAACCTTGAGGATAATCAGCTAAATCGGCAACGGTATAATCACCTTGTAACCACCACTCACGATTGCTTTGAAGTTTGCTGAAATGGTCACTGTCATACACCTTGTACAGCTCAAACTTATCAACTTGCATTAGAATCTGGCGTACAAATAGACCACGGTATAAATGGCCAGCTAAATCATTACGGCCAAATAGATTCTCAACCAAATAGCGCTTCAGCTCTTTAGCTTGCTGTATCCCTTTAGCATGGGTACGTTTTTGACCAATCTTAACTTCTAGCGGTAACAAGTAGATGTGCTGTCCTTTAAAACCAACAAACAACACATCATCTGAAATAGGACCGCTTTTATAACCCTGTGAAAAACGAGAAAACTCACTCTCGCTCATTTTTAAACCAATATTACCGGCTACACGTAGCATTTCGGCAACACTCATTGGTACCCAGGTAATATCACTTTGATGTAATAAACAATTCACGTATTTGTAAGCACCAATAATGCTTTTTTTCTCTTTACGTTCGTTATCATTACAAGTGATCATTTTTAATAACCACTCACCATTAAATGAATTGAATTCATCTATTAGGCCTTTGACACCTTGGGACAATACTTGATCGTATAAATCACGTCGCTTAGTGACGGTTATCGCATCATAATTAGCTGAGTTAGAAAAGTTATCCGAATAATGGATCAACACGGCATCTTTCTGGGTTTTAAAGAAATCCAGGGTGACTTTAGGGTCAATAATCACAGTCCACACTGAGTTTTCATAAACCTCTTCTAAAAGCTCAGTTAACTTACCGGCGACTTTTAGTGCTAGGCCATTATTTTTTTCGTACTTTTGCCCGCACCACGCTGCTTTGGCTAGGTTATTAAAATGGCTACTAAGCCTAAGACTTGGCGTGTCATCAATATCAAGTTTGCTTAAACCGTAGGTCGTAAAATAAGTATTTTGCTCATCGTATGCGGTTTCACCAGCGAGCAAGCCATGGCAAGCAACACCGGTTTTTTCGGTGAGTACGTCGACAGGAATAGGCACTACGCTGGTATCATTTCTAACAAAACTGATATGAGCATAATTAAAGCTATTCATATCTTCAGTAATTTTAAACTTACTGTAGGTAATCCTATTTTTAAGCATATCTGCGATAGCATCTGCTTTGTCTTTATCACTGCCTAACTCAGCGAGGTCTTTTAACTCGTCGTAACTAGGCGCATCTGCAAATTCATCAAAGTAAGTGCGTTGCAGTTTTTTGTCATAAATATTTACGTGTACTCTGTTGGCGTTGTCTGGTGATTTCTTTTTTAAGTAATCAACCAGGCCTAAAAACAAAGAGGTGTTATCGCCATTATTAATCGAGTTGATATAAAGCGTTTCTTTGCTGCCTTTACTAAATAACACATCAAAAGCTTTAGTAAATTCATTCGTTTTTTGCCTAACCAATGGGCGTACATAACTTAAACTCACATCTTTATTGGCAACTAAAATACACCACATGCGGTTTTCTGCTACTGCTTGGTTATAGGCAAATCCGTCTTTAACATGCCACACAAAAGGCAGCAGCCCTTCTGCATTTAAACGTTTTATTGTCGCCCTTGGTAATGTACTAAAGCTATCATCGTCATCATTGCTTGCTTGGCTAACTAGTTGCGCAAAATAAGCCAAATTCAGAGGATGATAAGGCGTAATGTATTCTTGACCATGGAACTCAGAAATACCAATATTAACCAGTAATTTCGCCTCTGGTGATAGCAGTGCTTTAGTCTCTAGCTTATCTATTTCTTGTAGGTAACTAGTCACAATTGAATTGACTAGTTCAACAAATTCAGGCCCCCAGGAACAGGTGCTGATAAGTGCCTTTCTATCGTCTAAATAGTTAAATAATGCGGTGTAAGCAACAAACAAGTCATTAAAAGGTGTTCTAAGATTATCCAGCTTTACTTCAGGTCGTTGACCTACTCGAGTGGCTAACAGTCCCTTATCGAGTAATTCAGCTTCCCAATTGAGTAAGGTTTTACGCATTCCACTAGGATTCAAATCTTTTCCATCAATAACCACTTTCTCTTTAGCCCTGTTATAAAGGCCATTGAAATCATCGTTATATAAACGGCTAAATAAATTAGTATCCAACACCAATGGTAAACTGAGCGTGTCTGATGAAACCGCACCATCCACCTCGAAATTTAAGATGCATTCACCACTTTGCACTGCAAAAGTGAGGCTGTCGGTTTCATTAGCAAATTCAGTAAAATCAATAACTTTGACGTTGTTTACAGAGAATGTTTGATTGGATTGAGTAATTTTAGCGGTATCACCTTCTTCAGCGATTTGTAATGTCCCAGCATTAGTTTGTAAAGTAATCTGTTCTTTACGAGGCGCCAGAATAAAACTATCAGCTAAATCGTCTAGATAAAATGCGCCTTGTGGTACAACTAGTACGCGATATTTAAACCGCTCTTGCGGCTTTTCTCTTTTAAAATCAACACTAAAATACATTGGTTGCTTGTCAAAAAAACCGACAATTTCAACAGTGCTGTGTTTTTGCGATCGATTATTTACCTCGAGTACAATGGGTTCTTTAGTGTGTTGTAATTTAAGTTCATTTTTTTGAATTTTACCGCCAGAAAAAGAAGCTTCAATTTTGAAATTTTTGGTATCGTCTGGCATTTCAATAATTAAATGACGCTCTTTTTTATTTTCTCGCGCTTTAAAACTAAGACCTTCAATAGTTTCTTTTTCAAATGAGAGCAAGTTTTCTTTGTTTGTTCGGCGCTCCTTGATTATTTCACCAAAATCAAGGTCAGTCAGATTGGCATCATCACCGAAATGTTTGAGGACGAATTTTTCGCCAAGATCTAAATCACCTAGTTTCTCGACTAACTCTTGTGGATATTTTTCAACAATCTCACTGATATTTTGATACAGCTGGTGATTGTCAGATAAACGCTTATCAATTTGTGCGGTATCGTCCCAGCCGATAATTGTATGGTCATTAAATAAACCAAGCTCACTAAATTGAATGACACCATCGTCAAGTGCTTCAAATAGCTCAGTGAAACCAAACATGGTCGCACCATCTTCAATAATTAATTTAAAGCGGTGATCGAGTAAGCATTGTGATATTTGATCTGGGCCATTTATCGATGTAATTAATTCACTGAGTGATTGCTTAATTGTTGATGGGTGCCAAACTTCGCCTGGCTTACCTAAATCTCGAGCTGAATTGATAAGCGTATCTAAGTATGAATTATGTACGACGAGCAATACACAGTCACCTAATTGACCATCTTGGCTAGACACCAAATCTCGTAAGTGGGAAATAAAGTTTTCACTTAAGCCACTCTCGGTTTCGCTGTGTACTACGGGAATAAGCTTTTTATCAGCAAATTGTATCGCCTGAAACTGCTGGTCAATATCAGATGTTACAATTGACACTGTGGTATCAGTAACTCTTAGCAAGGCTTCGTATAGCTTTTGACTGTTAGTGCTGTCAGGCGAGCGAAATTGGAAACGACTTTCACCCTCAAAACCTTTTTGGGCCCACTTACAAAAGTGTTCGACTAAAAAGTCTTCATATTGTTTTTCTGACATATACTGCATCCCCGCTGTCACTCATTCTTTCTACGTTACCCATGCGTTCGAATAGCTCGACTAAACACACTTCACTGCTTTTATCAAAAAAGACACCACGACTTTGAAATTCTTTTAGAAGCTCATGAAGCCTTATTTTATCTCGTTTACCGATAGTGATGTTGGTTAGCAGTAAGAGATAGTCTTGGTTTAATACAAGGTATGAACCAGCGCGCTTTCGCCCTTGTTCAAACGGTCTAATTAGGGTTTCTCGTGTCGCTTTAACAAAGTTATTGAAAGCCGTTTCTCTTGTTGAGCCTTTTTTAAATTGCTCAGTGAATAATTTTGCTAATATCGTTAACGCATCACTGATGCTACTTGCTGGCTGAAGTTTTTCGATTAATTTTCTATCTTCATGAAAGTTTGCGGCATAGTTGTTAAGCGCATCAATATCAGCGGCAGTGAGTTCTGTAAAAAGTTGCCAAAACGGTAACACCACGTCTTTTGTATCTTGAAGACTTTCATTTAGCGCTAGATAAGGAAATAACGCATAAGTAGCTTCAATAACTTGTTTATGGCCATGTAATTGTAATTTGGTACGTTCTTTACTGGCTTTTTCACTGTCTAAGATGAAGTAACAGTCTTTAACGGACGGCTCTTTTGCCCAACCTTTTATGTTTAGCGATAATTGCGCCGTGTAAAGAAATCCATATAGCTTTAAAAACGATTTAATATTTTGTAAAAAATGTTCAGGATGACTGACTAAAAAGTGTAAATCTTTTTGGAATAACTCACTCAGATACGGCAAATATGGCATGTGCTGTTTGGGTGTTTTTTTGCTCACTCGAGTCACTTGTGGCGAGTCAAACACCGCTTTTATTTCTTTCTCTAAGAAGTTGAGATGTACCGATGGTGGTTTATTTAATTGCATACTGCCCATTAAATTAACCAAAAGAGTCGTTAAGCGCTCATCACCTGTATTACTACTTTCAGGATTTAAGACTTTTAATGCCTGCATTTCGGGGGCAATATTTAAAATTTGATGATTATCAAAGTACATTTTCTCAATAATGTGCCAAAACGGCTCGCCATCAAGTTTATTCGTTAATCGGGTCTTACAAAGCAGCTTAAAATCATCGAGATTTTTAATCGACTTTTCAAGCTCAAGATTGTGTAAGGCCTTAATAAAAAATCCAACGACTGTATCCCAATCATATTTGTTATTGGCGCTATTGGCAGACACAGGGAAGAAACTAGCCGCACTATTATTTTTAGGTTGTAGGTCTTTTTGTAATGGCATTACTTATCCCTCACTTACCATTATTTCATCATCATCACATTCTAAAAGGTACTTTTTACCATCTCCGGTGATCACAAGCTCACAAGCCGATTTAGCTTCCTGAATTATTTCACTCGCTAGTTCATCCAATAAAATAACCGAGTTTTTGTCGTGTTTATTAGGTCTGTAGCCATTATTGATGTTAATGAGTAAGGACAATAAATTGATGTTTATTGGCAGTGCAAACGGTTTAGTTTTCAACTTAAGTCGAGCATTAAACAACACACTGTTTGTGGCTGTATTTGCTTTTATTGCGTTCGAGTCCATTGATAAATCAGCCGGTGCTGCAACCTGGTATTCACCAAAGTCAGATAATAAAAAATACTTTTTACCAAGCTTGGGTGCATTACGATTTATATAGGCTCTTATTGCCGATATTAACGTGTCACGGTAAAAGGCTTTTAGTAAAGCCTTTGGCTCAGGATTATCTCTGTAGTCCTTGTGTAGCTGATAGATAGCAATGTATTTCTCTATCAGCGACTCGTTATAATCCTCAGCAAAATTTATGTGATAATTATTAGCAAAATCATCATGCCTTAAAATATAAAATAATCTTAAGTATTGAATTCCACTTGATAGGTTTTGAATACCAAATTGTTTAACTTTTTCCTTAAATTCAAAGAATTCACTGTTTGGCAATCCCAAATCATAAGCAAGGATGAAGCGATCGATTTCTTTTGTTCTGTAGTGGCCTGGGTCGAAATCCTCTATCTTACTTGCTAGTTCATTGTCGCCACCTGCAAACAAGTTATCAAAGAGATAACCATCACCAACAAGTAACTCGTGGATGAAATCGAGTAATGCTCTTGCTGTTAAAAATTGATCGCGCATTAATCTGGCTTTAAACAACAGTTCAATGATGACTTGCTGTACAGAAGGAAGACTCAGCAACTCAAAGTTTGTAACAAGCCTTTTAGCACCTGGTTCATCATATTGTTTTTCTTTTTCTAAAACCTGCCTGATGATGTTCTCTTGTGGCTGGGTAATTCTGACTAACAGTTGTTTAGCAAAATCTGAACTAAAGCCATTTTGATGAATTTCAAATTTTGGATAGTCTTCAAAATTGATGAATTTAATTTGTTCGCTATCGAATTTGTTATTTTCTAAATAACTGGCTATGGCGGATTTAACATCTTCGTTTTGCCCTTCTTCGGCATAGTTACCCATCATGCCGGCATTGATACCAACAACTAGCGGGTATTGACCAAGGGAAAAAGCATCAAACACTTTATCTAGTGTTTGTATTGCTGTGCCTTGAGGATCAAAACTATGAGTGGCATCGAGATGAAACGTAATTCTTTTACCAAACTTAAGTTTCGCTTTGGTTAGCAACTCTGACTTACCATCACCACTACTTCCACACAAAAAAAGTAACTTTTTATCGTTAGCACCAAACGATGAAATGCATTTGTTTACTGCCTTTTCAATCGGCATTTCAATATAAAGATATTGTTTTATCTGTTGATGTAAATTTGTAATATCTGAATTACGCTCTGTAGAAACAGCATACGGAGAGGCCATAGACATGACGCTAAGCGCTTCTTTTAATCTCATAACATCCTCATTTTAAACACTTTTAACCCAAGTAAGCACAATTGAGTAGATTGTTTAGCACTTAACAATATTTGACCAACTGCATTTGTCACTATTGGTATTATTTTTATGTCATTATAAATTCTGCACAAAGTCAAAATAGATGAGAATAAAAACAATTAACTAATTGATTCACTAGAGAGGCAAAATCGCTTAATAAGCATTCCATGCTATCAACTCATCCATTAATGTGGACATTCAACATAACGTTTTGTATTTGTCAGGTAAATGTTTTTCTGAATGATTTAGTCAATTTTCAAATCATTATCACTCTTTGTGAAGTGCCGATAAATAATTCAATCTGCGATTATTAGTGTGATAATAATCAAACTTAACTCGGGCTACTAATTGGTATCGAAGAGTTTTGCCCCTTGACGAATTATTTCAGATGATAGATATCGAAAATACCGCGGAAACACTAAGAATAGGATCAGTCATCCTCCCTAGTTACTTAAAGCCCCAAAAAGTACCCCTAGCTAGTAAACTCATCAATTTAATCATAATGATCATCTCTCATCTTAACTCTACTGATAATCCAATCTTGAACTTCACTTTCAACCCAAGCAACAGAATGTGCACCTAATGACACAGGCTTAGGGAATAAGCCTTCACCAATATATTTATAGATAGTTGAACGTGCCATACCGGTACACTCAATAACGACTTTTAGCCTAATTAATCTCATAGCAAAACCTCAAAATATATACTCTATTGAAAATCGAGAATCTACGCAGAGGACCATGGTAAAAAAGGTCATGGTCACCATTTGGTCACCATTTGGTCACAAAACAGAAAATACTGAAAAATATGAGTATGAGTTTAAGAGTGATTTGAAGACAGGGAAATGAATAAAAGCCAGAAAAGACAAAGGCCTAGCATTTCTGCTAGGCCTTCTAAATTTGGCAGGGGTAGCAAGACTCGAACTCGCAACCATCGGTTTTGGAGACCGCTGTTCTACCAATTGGAACTATACCCCTGTTGACGGAATGCATTATGCTAAAACCACTGCGAAAGGTAAAGCATTATTTATCACAAACGTACTGACTGTGGGTTTTTCAGCCAAATTAAGCAATTTATAATCTACTTTGCTATTTTGGCAATGCGAAGCTCACTTACATACGGTATTTACATGATGTCGGATCACATACTCTTCTTAAACAGTTACGTAACTGAGCTTAAGGAGACTTACAAATGACTTGCTTGAGTACAAGCAGCACAATTACCAATCGCAACGAATAGTCGCTTATAAACACTTACAAGTGGTATGAACTGCATTTAGAGCTATTGCCCTTCACCAGTTTAGAACTAAAGTCTTTAATAGGTCATAACGGCTTAGGTGAAACGGCTTTAGATATCGTTAAAACCTAACGCTTCGAGTTTGAGAAACCAGCTAAGAATTTACGATTTAGCATAAGTGAGAGGAAATATAACAATTTACAACAGTAGTAACATCAACAAAGTTGAACAATAAACACTCAAATTAATGATTTTAAAATACTTCATAGTTATTTAATTAATCTAAAAAGTAAAAATATCATCATTGCTGACATCTGGAATAAATGCTTAATATTAAAACTAAATATCATCATAGAATGATGATATTTATTCGACGCAACGAAAAAAGCCTCATCTTTCGATGAGGCTTTCGTCTTTATGTTGGCGGAGCGGACGGGACTCGAACCCGCGACCCCCGGCGTGACAGGCCGGTATTCTAACCAACTGAACTACCGCTCCTTTAGTAAATTGCTTACGCAGTATACTAAATTCTTTTAAAGTCGCTAACGTGTCAAAGTTAGTAGACTTGCTCTTTCGAGCTTCTCTTACGAGAGATATTAGGCGCTTGGCGATGACCTACTTTCACATGGGGAGACCCCACACTATCATCGGCGCGATTGCGTTTCACTACTG
>NZ_JAUOQU010000028.1:0-74758 GCF_030547195.1 Shewanella sp. 6_MG-2023
CCAGTATCAATAACTTGGATTTACGCTGCTTTGTTTATTACTTTGTGTATTACTTGCAAGCCTAAAAACACTGCAAGGGTAAAGAGCTGCAAGCATCAATGGCATCGACTCTTAGCAGTTTAGATATTGGCTGAGAGCACTTTTAAATGGTTCACTTTAAGTGAGCCATTTTTTATCTTGATTAGGCTCATTACTCTAATTAACTTGTAATTAACATTTACACTGATTACCGTATTAAGTTCATACACTCAAAATAGTCATATTCATTCCCATGCAGCAGTCACATTTTATTCCCTATCGAAATGGTCGCCTTCATATTCGGCATATCAAAGCAAACCCTAGCTTGGCTAAAGGCATGCCAATTTTGATGTTACATGGCGCAATGTCAAATGGACGGGTATTTTACAGTGCCTCGGGCAAAGGCTTAGGTTGCTATCTTGCTAGGCAAGGTTTTGATGTGTATATACTCGATACGGCAGGCAGAGGCTTAAGTGAGCCTAAAATCAGCGCGGCCTATTCCTTAGGTCAAACCGAAGTGATTTTAGAGCAGCTGCCCCTTGCCAATGAGTTTATTTTATCGCATTCATCAGCAAGTAAAGTGCATTGGTGCGCGCACTCATGGGGCGGGGTGTTAATGGCGAGCTGTTATGTTCGCTTAGCTAAGGTGCGTACTCAAGTGGCTTCATTTGTCACCTTTGGTAGTAAAAGAACCATCAAAATTAAATCTCTGCGTAAAACCATGATGGTGGATTTATTTTGGAATCGGTTGGCGCCATTTTTGTCAAAAGTGGATGGCTATTTAGCGGCAGATAAATATCGAATGGGTATGGACAATGAAAGCCGGCAATCATTAAGGCAAACCATAGATTGGGTAAAAGGTGATTGGGTAGATTGCCATGATAACTTTGATTATGCCGCTGCAGCTAGGCAGGTGACTTGGCCGCCTTGTTGGTTTTTAGCCGCTAAAAAGGACCGCGTGTTAGGTAACCCTTCAGATGTGCAAGATATGATGGGTGAGTGTCAGATGGTGGCAGCTGAGTATACTTTACTGGCTAAACATCGCGGCTTTAAGCGGGACTACACCCATGCAGGCATGTTAACCGACAAATCCGCAGTAGATGATCATTTCCCGTTAGTGAAAAGCTGGTATGACAGTTTGGCTAAGTAGCAACTTAAAAATAAACTGCAGCGATAAGCGCTAGCTGAAGTAATACAAACCAAGTGATTGCAATATATACTCTATTAGCGCTGTCGAGATTAGTGTATCAATTTGGTTTAGCATTAGCGCACTTTTGGTTTAGCATTAGCGCACTTAGGCTAGGAGCCTTCAAGTTTTGAGCAACTCAGGTTTTGAGTCATTCAGATTTGGGGTATTTAGACTTGGTGTAACTCTGGATATCTCATTTCAACTTCAGCACTAATCTCTAACAGTTCTCCGGCTCCTAAAACCCGCCATAACTGGGCTTCAAGCTGTTTTGCTCTGTGGGAAGCATGGGTGGCAATATATTCCATTTCGCGGCGAATATAGCTCATGTCTGGCTTTTCAGTTGCGCCATAATAAACTCGTAATGCCACAAAGCGGCCAACAGTTTTAGCGTGGCGCACAAAGGCAATTTGAGCATCTCGGCTAGCGAAGTCGTTGACTAACTGAGATTGAATGTTAATTGCTCCTCTACCTTGACGAGACACCTGCAGGAATATCTCTATATATTTCAGGCCATCAATGGGCTTCATTGCTCGAACTGGATTAATAATTAGCTGCTTAAACTGGCTTTCATTAAATAATGGCGTCAAATTATAATTTAATGGTTTAGTGGAGCCAGCGGCAAATAGATGGCTAATAGCATCAGTTTTAACGCCGATCCCTAAGCATGATAGTTGCGCCGATTTTTGCGTTTTTTCTACAAAAAAGGGCACATTAGCCAGCTGTCTTAGGAGTAAGTTTTTCATGCCATCGGCAAGCTCTTTTAACTCGCCTTCACTATCTGATAATTGCTCAAGTTTATCCCGATTATGATTAATGAGTTTATTGATAAACTCAACTCCAGCATGGGGTTCGTGACCAATGTTGGCCGACAAATGCAGGGTTTGGTCATGATTACGGCTGCGGATCAATCGATATGGCAAGTTTGACAGTGATGTCTTGCCTGCAATTTGCTGCAGTTTAGGGAAACTAAGTAACACATCTGTAGGCTTTTTGAGGTTAAGATTATCTTCTAAAGCAAGCTGCAGCCCACGGGTGGATATATCATGGCTTATCCCACGGGTTTTATGGTTGTTGTGCTCAATATCTACCAAGGTTTTAAAGGCATAGCGCGCTTCTCGTCGTCGCTCGCTAAAGGGCATTGATAGACGTTTTATGCTGTTTTGTTTGAGCTTAGTTTGGTTAAACTTTTTAAGCTTATTGACGTTATCACTTGGGTTAAACCAGGTTTGATAATCGGATTGAACCTGCTCATTGGTTAAATCGATTAACTGCAGCACGTAGCTAAAGCCTGCCAGTTGTTGCTCTACTAGCGCTGAGTAGTGGGTTTCATCCCCTGGTAGCGTCGAGGTTTTATAATTCAGTTTATGGTCAATGCTTTGTTGGCTTACTTTGAACACTCGCCAACTAGTTTTGCTTGCGCCAAAGCCAAGGAATAACCCTAAGGCATCATGTTGCTTTAACTCATAAAGCGAGGCTGAAAAGTATTGGATTGTGTCGTTTGCTTGGTAGGTGAAGCAAAAAAATAAACTATGGTCACTGTCTTGTGGGTGCTTAATGAGATTGACTAAGCGATTATTGGTCAGTAAACCGGGTAGCTGATTAATCTCTTGCTCATCTTGAAAATATTGTAATGAAGCTTGGTTGCCTTGACTTAATAGCAAATGGCTAATGGTCGGTTTACCGTCATTTAAACTGATATAAATGGGGAGGTGAGCTAATAGTGGTAAATAATGGCGTTCAAACCCAAGCCCGGTTGCATTGACAATCACATCGTTGACATCCACTTTATAGCGAAAGCGGTAACTGCGGATCAGCTGGGTTAATAAGTTATCGAGCTCGTTACTTTCTCCAATACGGCATAGGCGCAATATGGCACTATCATCTTTGTGTTGTATATCGACGATTTTATAGTCGATGCCTTTTTGGAGATCGTCAAAAAAATACTCTTCGTTTAATTCAAGTAATTTAATACGCAGCGGCTTATCTTGATCAAAGCGAATGTCAGCAGGTAAGCGAACTCTCGCGCCACCGACAGATAAATCTAAGCTGGCGCCATTAACTTCGGGGCCACCTGTTTGTGAGGCTGAAATACGAATACTGTAATTCATTCGCTCTTCGCTACGATTAAAATAGCTGCCTAAAACCACCCCAGGCACAGTTAACTGGGAGGTTTGTGCTACGGGTTGCTGATTGTTTTGGCGGGCTTTTTCTTTGCGTAATTTGTGCTGGTTGAGTACATGCTCATAAACGCCAACGATATACTTATTGCGATACAGCTGCAGTGCCTCTAGCAAGGAAAGCTTTGCTGGCTCATCGAGAAAATGACGTAGTTTTCCAACCTGAACCTCTTCACATTCAAGATCGCTTTTATCACGTAAATCAATGATCCGAGTACAAATCACCGCAATGCGATTTAATTCCATTTTCAATAAAAATCGAGTCGAGTTTGATTCGTCAGCCGTAAACATTTCAAAGGCATCCTTAAAATCAGGTTCCATTAAAAGTGGCTTTAATTGCTCTATAAGCTGACTGTGCTCTTCTAAACTCATGGCTTCTTTTCTATTGAGGGCTCAGATAAAGGTGATAATTGCAGGCTCGACTGGTAATCTTATCGGCTAGCATCAGGCTTACTTTATACAAAATTAGTCTAGGTGTCTGTTAAAGCTAAGGTAATAATGCGATTTTGGCGCCATTAGCTTAACAATTGAGCTGTGTAAATTTAATAAATTAATAAGTGCTTAAATCCCATAAGCAGCAATCTGACAAAAGTGATCTATGGCAAAAAATAAAACAGCGTATGTGTGTAATGAGTGCGGACAAGATTTTCCTCGCTGGCAAGGACAGTGCAATGCCTGCCAAGAGTGGAATACCATATCAGAAGTGCGCATTTCTGCGGTTAAATCGTCGACCAATTCGGTAGCTGGTTATGCAGGCTCTGTCGGCGGCGGCTCAAAAAAACTTCATGAAGTGGAAGAGTTTGAAGCCCAAAAAATGCTTACCGGCATTGGTGAACTTGATAGGGTCTTATGCGGTGGCTTAACCACAGGCTCAGTGAATATTATTTCAGGCGATCCTGGTGCAGGTAAAACTACTTTACTGTCCGATTTAATTGCCCGCATGTCACAAGTTATGCCTTCATTATATTGTACTGCTGAAGAGTCACTATCGCAGTTCAAAAATCGTGTTAACCGCTTAAAGCTCAGTTATAACGAAGAGAACCTATATTTAATGGCTGAAACCAGCGTTGAGGCGATTATTGCTGAGCTGGACGCTAAACAGGTAAAGTTTGCTGTTATCGACTCAATCCAAGCGGTGGTGTCTGAAAGCGCCAATGGCAGCCCTGGCTCGCCTTCACAAGTCAAAAGCTGCGCGCAGGCATTAACCCAGTATTGTAAGCAAAATAATGTCACCATGTTTTTAGTGGCGCACGTTAATAAAAACAATGAAACTGCCGGCCCGCAAACGCTTATTCACATTGTCGATTGTCTGACCCATATTGAATGCAATGACGGCCAAATTAGAACTCTAAGAGCCAATAAAAACCGTTTTGGTGATGTGGATACCGTGGGCATTTTTAAGATGACCGAGCGCGGTATGATAAGTGTTGATAATCCCAGTGAGATATTTCTCTCTGGCTCCACCACTGAATCACCTGGCGCGGCCATTACCTGTATCCGTAAAGGCAACCGTAACTTATTGCTAGAAATTCAATGTCTAACCACTGAGACTGAAGGCGAGTTTCCGCAGCGAGTTTGTGTGGGGTTAAACATGAACCGGATTAAAATGCTCACGGGGATATTACGCAAGCATACTCGCACCAAGATTTATCATGATACTTATTTTAATTTGGTGGGTGGTTTGAAGATTGATGAATCAGAAACCTGTATTGATTTAGCCTTGGTGACGGCATTACTCAGCAGTTTAAATGACTTTGTGGTGCCCAGAACCACCTGCATTATGGGAGAGCTAAGTTTAAATGGTGATGTTAGGCCGATTGATAGTGGTGTGCCGAGAGTAAAAGAAGCGGTGCAACATGGTTTTACCGAGGTGTATATTCCCCATCGTAACTACCATAAATCAATGGAAGGGCTAGGCGCTAAAATCCATCCGATTAAAACCATTCATGAGTTATTAGAACTGATTAACTAAATTGATTAATAAATGGATTAACAAAACTTGTTAAGCATTAAAAAAGGAGCCAGTGGCTCCTTTTTTGTATTTACTTTATGACTCGAATCAAGCGACTAAATCAGTAAGTGTCCGCAAAGGGCGATAACCGGTAATGTCACTAAGGTACGCAAAATGAAAATCACAAACAACTCGAAGAAGTTAACTGGGATTTTACTGCCAATAAGTAATGCACCGACTTCACTCATATAAATTAATTGGGTTACTGATAGGGCTGCAATCACAAAGCGAGTTAAGTCTGACTCAATTGAGCTGGCTAAAATTGAAGGCAAGAACATATCAGCAAAGCCAACCACAATCGTTGTCGATGCAACATCGGCTTCTGGTATTTGCAGTAATTCGAGCAGTGGAATAAATGGCATACCTAGATAATTAAAAATCGGCGTATTTTCAGCTAATACCAATGCGATGGTACCAATGGCCATAACCACAGGAATAATACCAAACACCATATCAACCACGTTCTTAACGCCTTCAGTTAATAGCTGTTTAACCCCACCAGCGCGCGAAGCTTTATTCATCGCTTGCTCAAAGCCCCAAGACATTACGCCATGACCTTGTGGGATCATTTCATCATCTGGGTGACGTGGGGTGTTGTCGATATATAAATCTTTTTTCCATGATAGCGGTGGTAATTTAGGCACTATGATAGCGGCAACAAAACCAGCGAGACAAACGGTTAAGTAAAATGGCACAAATAAATGCTCAAGTTTGACTTGAGAAATAACCACTAAACTAAAAGTAATAGATACTGCTGAGAAGGTAGTACCAATTACGGCCGCCTCACGCTCGGTATAAAGACGGGTTTCATACTGCTTGTTGGTCATTAAAATACCAACACTGCCATCACCTAACCATGATGCCATACAGTCAATGGCACTTCTTCCTGGAAGGTTGAAGATTGGACGCATTAATTTGGTCAGCATGGTACCGAAAAATTCTAATAGACCGAAGTTAAGCAGTAACGGCAGCAGCATGCCTGCAAAAATGAACACTGACAGTAGTACTGGTAATAGGTCATTGAGTACCAAGGCTCCGGTATCAGCTGAGTAAATCACTTCTGAACCGATCTCTAAGTAGGTTAATACAATGAATATTGCCCCTAAGACGCGTACTAATAACCAAAATGGTGAAACATTCAGCAGCGAATGCAAAAACGGGCTCTTACGAACTAACTTTGGGTTTATTAGTTTAGTAAGCACCGACACGATTGCCATAAAGACTACGATACAGGTTACGATTAAAGGTAATATATCGGCGAATTGGTTTTGTACAAATTTTGATACGATAGCAATCGGAATGGTGATTGAGCCGTCGTAGCTAATAGGTGTCATAAACAATAACAATCCGATAAGTGACGGAATGATAAAGGTAAGTATTGTTTTGAGATTATATTTTGGTTTTTCTTGAGTCACTTTGTCTATGCCTTACCAATTAACTAAATAATCATGGTTGAGTTAATCAAACCGTCTTATGGGAAATGCTGTATGTCCATTCATAGGATATCTAAGCGAGGCAAGGTTACCTGCTTATCTATTCTAAGTAAAACTATTCACTAAAACGAATAGTTATGGGCTTTTTATGCTTATCTATATTGTATCGTTTCCCAACCGAATTGCACGGATTATTTTGTTTGTAATCATAGTGTTATGCAGTTGTTGTTGCTGTGGTGTTTTGTTATTACAATGGGTGAGTAGAACGTTGTAAGGTTGTTTGGGTCGTGCCCTCTATATTGACGCGGTTAATTGACTGAATACTAAACATTAGATGTCGATAGCGTTTTTATCAAAGGCGATTAAGTATGATAGAGCCTAATTTACAAGGAACAAGATACGCTGTGATAATAAGTAAAACGGAAAAAATTGCTCGATTAGCTTACCTGTTTGGTTTATTAGGCTTGATAGGGCTTTTTATCGGCATAGGTTTATCTGTGTTTATTGAGCATATGCAGCATGGTGATAAGTATAGTTTACTGCAATTTTCAATCAGTGAACTGGGGACTTACAACCGCTCTTCTTCTGCCTTATTGATTAATGGCGGGCTATTTTTTGGTAGCTTAAGCCTGACGATGAGTGCTTTATTTGGCCTACAAATAAACCGTACCATTACTGGTCGGTTATTTTGGCTGGCTCTTATCGTGACTTTTCTTGCCCTAGCTGCCACAGGGCTGTTTCCCCTTAATGTTTACCATTTACATATTCAAGCCGTGTCTATTTTTATTTACTTTGGCTTAATCAGTGCGCTACTGGGACTGGTTAACGGGATCATTATGCGCCAAGCCCAATATATGCTGCCATTGGTGTTTGCTGGTTTGATTGCGGTGATCCACGGCGCGATTTTAACTTGGCCATATTGGGGTGGGAGTTTAGGTGAGAACCCGCTCTCTGAAGGACTACTATTTCAAGCCATTGTGTCGCAGTCTCCTAAGCCACAAACTTGGTGGTTATCCATCTTATTTTGGCTAAGCATCATAACTACATGGCTGTGGGTTTTGAGCATTTGCCGCTGCTATTTTCTGCCCCAGGGGCAAAGTAAAGCAGATAAGCCTAAGCCAAAGATATGACTCTTGGGCAATTGTAAGTAAGAGCCTTGTAAGTAAGAGCCTTGTCAGTAGGAGACTTGTTATAAGAGCCTTGTAAGTAAAAAGACTTGTAAGCAAAGAGGCTAAAGCTTACAGCGTTATTCACTGCCTTGCATTAGCCCCGATTACTAAGGTGTTAACTAGATTTTTTGTAAACCAGCGCCGCCGAACCAATAGCCATTACAGGATTTTTTGTTAGCAAACTCGCGAGTTTTCATCGCCATATCATCTTGAGTCTCATCACTGTTTGCTAAGCGCTTTGTGAGTTCATCTGCAAGCTCAATACAGGCTAATTGGCTAGGTGATACTCTAAAGTAGTTCACTCCCATTTGCTGCATTTGCATCATTTCAGCGGTTAAATCAACAAATGAAGCAGATTGAGTTTGGATGCCATTTAATCTCAGTAAATCCTGATGCTCTTGAGTTTGCACCAAAATTCCCTTTGGGTGTTGCTGACAAATGGTCTCACAATTGTCTTTACTCAAATTAAAGTGTTTGGCAGTAAAGCAGCGCGCCGAATGTGCCAGTGGCATATAACCATGGCCCATGACTTCCACTTCAAATTGCGGCGTGTTTTCGCCCTCACCAATCACGGTTTTAAGCCATGACTTTGATAATTCAAATGGCATAGCAAAGCGTTGCATACCCATTTTATGCAAAATATCTAAGCTGGCTCTATTGTAATTATTAATGGTTGGGCCACAAATGAACGGCAGTTTGGCCTCAGAGGCCAATTGCACGCCTGCCATATCATTGGCTTCAATAATAAACTCGCCATTATCGATATACTTTTTAAGTTCGCCAAGCTCAGATTGTGCCTCGATTAATGCCATGGTTGAAAGTACCACATTTTTGCCAGACTGCTTGAGCATAGTGGCAATGTCGAAGTAATCTTTAAATTTCATTAATCGACGCCTGCTGCAGACGGTTTCACCTAAATAAATAGTATCAACCTGGCTTTGTGCTGCCCTGTCATAAAATTGTTCCGTGGTGTCTTTGTCCCAGCAATAGCTAATGGCGCCCAGTGAGATTTTCATATTGTTATTTACTGCCATTGCCGCTCGTATGCTCCTAATGTGGTGACTTGTCCTTCAGATACCTTGGCTAAGGTATGATTCCATCTGGCTTGCTCTTTAAAGGCGCTAGGATTGTTTTGATAGCTATCAATCGCTTCACGCCAAACCCGCGTTACTTGCTCTACATATGCAGGGCTGCGTTGACGGCCTTCTATTTTTAGCGATTTGATCCCAGCTTGGGCAAGTTGAGGTAATAGGCTTAAGGTATTTAAGCTGGTGGGCGACTCTAACAGGTAATCGGCTTTGGTATCCGCTTCGGCAATGTAGCGGCCTTTACAGACCACGGGGTAGCCAAGTTGTTGGTCAATACCTGTGGTATCAATCAGCACGTCATTTAGCCTAGTTAGGCATTGGTTGCCTTGCTCTTGCCATCTCACATCTTTTGCTGGCGAGCAAGACCCGCCTGTATTAGGTGATTGGCCAGTGACATAAGACGATAAATGACAACGTCCTTCAGCCATAATACACAAGCTACCAAAGGCAAATACTTCTAACTCTACCGAGCTGCATTTGGCTAGGTCACGCACTTGCTTCATTGATAACACTCTAGGTAATACCGCGCGTTCAATATTAAAATTTTGCTGATAGAAATCGAGTGCGGCTTGATTGGTGGCCGAAGCTTGCACTGAAAGGTGCAATGGCAAATGTGGATAACGGTTGCTGGCATAATGAAGCAGGGATATATCAGCGGTAATAAGTGCATCCATTTGCAGCTGGGCGGCTAAATCTATTGCCTGATACCAGCGGCTTTCCTCTCCAGGTTTTGGATAAGTATTTAAGGTTAAAAATACTTTTCTGCCTTGGGCATGGGCAAGCTTGGTGGCTTGTTTTAGTTGTTCTGGGGTGAAGTTTAAACCTGCAAATGAACGGGCATTAGTATCATCCTTTAAACCTAGATAAACGGCGTCAGCGCCCGCTCTAAAAGCGGCTTTTAATGAGGCTAAATTTCCTGCAGGGCACAAGAGTTCCATATTCTCTCTCTCAAATTTCGATTGAAAGTGAGTGTAAAGTTGAATGACATCACATGATTTGATTTGAAACAGGTTTCAATTGATAAAATGTGAGTAAACTAGCTTAAATTGGAATCTTGTCAGTGTAGGAGTATGAATGTCTTTCGGTTTTTCAGGAAAGGTTGCTAAAAATTTGCTTAATATCGCCCCTAAAGTCGCCACCCAGTCTCTTTCTGTTGTCCCTGAAAAGGTAAAGTTGGATATTCTGGCTAAGATGTTGTCACTTTCGTTAAGTGAACAAATTAAATTTGGTGAGTTAGATTTTCTGCAAGGTAAGTGGGTTGCTATTTGTGTGCAAGACATCGCGCTCAACTTTGAAATTAGTTACGATCAACAGTTATTATTACGTCCTTTGACGCAAGCCGATGTAACTTTTACTGCCAATGTGCCTGAGTTATTACTGGTTGCTGCGGCCAAAGAAGATCCTGACACGTTATTTTTTCAACGTAAGCTGCGTATTGAAGGCGATACCGAACTCGGCCTTGAAGTGAAAAACTTATTGCTCGGTATTGAGCTTGATACGTTACCAGCAGCGGTAAAGCTTAGCATTGAAAAGTTAGCTATCACGCTACAAACGTTACAAGGCTATGCTAATGAGCAGGCAGCCGCAACGGCGTAATATTCAGTCATAATGACTCAGATGAAGAGCGTTAGACATGGGATGAATATAAACATCAAAAAAGGCGCTAATTAGCGCCTTTTTTGTCATGTAGTTTAAGGGTTAAACCTTACCTGTAATGACTTCATATTTATATTGCAGCTCAGCTGGGGTTTCTGCGTGGCTGGGATCAGGATCAATGCAATCAATAGGGCAAACCGAAACACAGGTCGGTTTAGCATAGTGGCCTACGCATTCGGTACATAGCGCAGGATCAATTTCATAGATCTCTTCACCCATGGTGATGGCCTCATTAGGGCACTCAGGCTCACACATGTCGCAGTTAATGCAGCTATCGTCGATTAGTAATGCCATCTAGTTCATATACCTTATAAAATTCATCTGTAACAATTGCTTATGTATATTCCATATAATGGTAAAAATTACCCTGTCCCGACGTTCAATGATTCATACAGCGGATTTTCATGCACTTAACCATGAATAATGACCTGAATGAACACAAAGACTTAATAAGCGTTGAATGACTGCGCTGATCTAATGCGTTTTAACACGCTATAAATCTTTCAATCGATGATTATATCACACAGAGATAGCCCGCCTAGGGTTAAGCGAGAAATTCACCGGCTAGCGCATGTTTTGCAGTGGAGATTACCGCGACCACTGCTAATTCAATGAAAGGATTCATTTTTGAAGGGTTTGACCCTCTATTTCAGATTATGAAGTGAATGAGTTCGCTACTATTATGTAGCAATTATCATTTAGCTACTATGATTTAACTAAGCCCTCAGAACCACTTTTTGCTGACTTATCGAGAATAAAAAATGGAAGATAAAAGCCCAACCCAGCAACAGTATGATGATGTTTTATCATTTTCAGATCGATTACATCAATCAGGGTGCGCACCATACTCAGTGGCGAAATATACTCAGTCTTATGCGGCTCATCATCAGATAGATATCGCCATTGATGTTACCCCAACTAAAATTGTGACCATTTTCGAGCAACCCACTCAAAAAATGGTGATGCAAACTAAAAATCCACCGTCAGTCAATTTACGCAATTTGGTGGCAACCCTAAAGGCAATACACTCAAAAGAAAACTATCAAGGGGTGCCGAGTTACTCAAATTTTACTTTAGGCATTGCCAACCTATTACTGCCGCCTTGCTATTTGATGCTGGTGGGGAGCACGTATCTTGCGGCAATGATTTCGGTTTTTTTAGGGTTAATCGCCTGGTTAGCTCAACTAATGTGCACCGAGCAGCGAGCAATGCTGGTAGAGTTCATTGTGGCGTTTATTGCCAGTTTTGTGGTGGGGATATTGGCCGCTCAATTTCCTGAGTTACCGGTGTTAGCTTTATGCATCTCATCCATTGTACTGTTTATTCCAGGACTCACTGTCACCAATGGTTTAGCCAGTCTTGCCTTAAATGACTTTCGCTCAGGCATAGAGTTATTGGCCCAAAGTAGTTTGGTGGTAATAAAAATATTCATTGGCGTGGTGATGGGCTTAGGTTTATCAAGCTTGCTTGTGGGTCATGTAGCCGCTGCGCCATTTATTAATGAAATCCCTTTAGGTTTGCATATTCTGGCGTTAATTGGCATATCGGTTGCGATTGGACTGATTTTTAATGCCAGTTGGCAAGACATTATTATTGGCCTGCCCGCTGCTGCAGTTGGCATGTGGGGGCCACATTGGTTTACCTCTGATTGGGTTATCGGCACTTGGATTAGCACCATGATTATCACTCTTTATGGGCTGTTAGCCGGTAAAGCACGTAAAGTGCCTGCGTTAGTGTATATCATCCAAGGGGTGATCATTTTAGTGCCAGGAAGCCGGATCATCGTTGGCGCCAGTGAGTCATTCTTTGCCACTGCAATATTGCCTATTCCCAGTATTGGCATGTCAGCATTATTGATGTTTTGTTCGATTATGGCAGGGCAGATCATGGTTTATTCCATTTTCAATGACCGCTTTTTGTTTGACCATAAACGCAACTAATCGATATTAATTGAGAAAAACTAAACACATGAAAAAAGCGCCTAATGGCGCTTTTTCGTTGTCATGTTTTATCGACGTTTTTTGATTATCGATTAGACTGTCACATCGCGACGAATTGCTCTGCCAGGCTTAGCATCCATAAGCAATTGTCCCTTATCAATAATCGATTGGCCATTGACTAGTACATGCTGCATACCCACTGAAAGCTTATTGGGCTCAGTAAATGAGGCCATATCTTTAAAGCTATTGAGATCAAATACCACTATGTCAGCATCTTTACCCACTTGCATACGGCCTTTGTTACGCATTTGCGGCACAGCATCTTCGATGATATGACACGCATTGAGGCTGGTGCGCTTCATTGCCTCGACTAAATTGACTTCTTTATACTCAACCACGTATTTATTTACAAAGCGGGCAAAACACCCGACCGAGCGGGGGTGAGCAAAAGCATCGTTAGGCAATGGCCATACATCACCTTCAATCAATTTACCTTTGCTGTCCATCCAAGGCATGGCATCAGAGGCAATAGCGGCGTTAGGAAACAACACCGAACGCTTCATCATGCGTAAGTCTTCTTTACTGTCGTCAGGCTTTAAGAAGTGAATAACGATCACTTCACCAGGGTTGGTTTTTCGTAGTTCATCGATTTTGGTTTGGGTCATAGGTACGCCATTGGCTTCCATGTAACTTGCATCGGGAACGCCAAAGCGGTCAATCCATCCTGGGCCAGCAAATAAGGCCGCGCCCACAGGTGTTGAGCCTGCGCCATAGGGGTAAGCTTCAGTGGTAATCGGCAAACCAGAATCAACAGCTTCTTGCACTAGGTCGGCGCAATCATCAATGTCTCGCACCGAGGTACTGTTGAGGTGACAAATATGCATATGTGCCCCAGTGGTGGCGGCTAAACTGATTAACTCTTGATAGGCTTCAAAGCTTGATCTGGGCTCCATGCCGTTGGCATAACGTACATGGGTGAAGGTCGGTACATCAAAACTTTTGGCCAGTTTAGCTAAGCCGTAATACTCTTTATGGCCATAGGCGGGAGCATAACCGCCATTAATACCAATCCCTAAACCACCTTCTTTTAAGCCTTGTTCAACATCAGACAATATCGTATTTAGCTGTGCGTCGGTGGCGAGATCATTTTGCCAATTTTTTAAACTAAAGGCATTCTGAAACCAAGTAATGGTGCCATCTGCGGGCGAAATTTCACTTTCAATTGCCATAATGCGGGCATAGGTCCAAGCTACTGAGGCGCCGTAGTTTATTGGGCGACCTTCTTTAGCGGTGTCATCATAATACTTACCAATGGGTAATAGGCCTGATTCCAACTCAAGGGCGGTGGTGACACCATCGAAGGCTTGAGCTCTGGCTGCGGGTAATTGTTGTCCATGGGCGTGAAGGTCGATAAAGCCTGGGGCAACCACAAGCCCGCTGGCATCAATGACTTTTTTACCTGTGAGCTTTTCTGTCGATATAGCGGCAATTTTGTCGTCTTTAATGCCTACATTGCGTACGGCATCTAAACCCGTTTCGGCATCAATGACACGGCCATTAGTAATCACTACATCAAACGGGCCTGTTTGATTTGGCATTAACTCTGGCTTTTGTGGACCCTTGTTAGTTTCTGCTGTGGCAGTCGATGAAAGTGTTATTGCAGCGGCGCCAATAGCCAGTTTTTTCATGGTATCGCGCTTGGTTTGATCAACTTCAGCGGTTAATTTGTCATCTTGATTTAACTCGGACATCATTTACTCCTTTCTCGCCAATATCCTTGATTATCATGCTATTAATTATCAGCCAAGCATTTACAGCTTGTCATTAACAGCTTTAGTGGGCCGTTTACTGCATAGTCGTTTTATATTTAAACCACTAAGCTAGCTAACTTTTCACGCATTATTTTTTCGTCCATGCCACCTTTGGGGGCAATAAAGACTAAACGGGTTGCTCTTGCTTCATCGTGTTCCCACGGCTCGCCAACAGTGACATTGGCGCGTTGGCCAGTACATTGAAATATACAGCGATGATCAGGTCGATCAGATAAATTTAAAATACCTTTCATGCGGTAGGCATCGACTGAAAACTGCTGTAATAGCGGATAGAGGCTTTGTAAAGACAGCGGCTTGTCGGTTTCGAAGCTAAAAGTATCAAAGCTGTGGTTTACATGGTCATGATGGTTGCATTGGCTGTGGTCATGGTCTGCACCTTGGTGCTGACAAGTATGCTCATGGCTAAGTTTTACTAACCGCTCAGGTACATCAAATAAAATCGGTAGTGCGACGTTTCCAAACTCCATTTCAACCAGTTTGGCAAAAGGGGCTTGGGTTTGGCACCATGCTTTAACTTTTTCCAGCTGCTCAGTTGCCACTAAATCAACTTTATTAACTAACACGATATCGGCGACTTGTATTTGTTGCTCTGACAAGCTGGCCATTGAACCTTCTAAACTTAAAATATTCTCAGCATCGATAGTGGTGATAATCGCGTTCAATGGCGCGTGTGCTTGTAGTTCAGGATCTTCAAATTGCAATGCCACTTCTTTAGGTTCGGCAATACCTGAGGTTTCAACAATAATATGATCAGGGCGCTCTTCAAGTGCCAGTATGCGCATCACTGAGACCACTAAACCTTCGGCAAGATTGCAACACACACAGCCATTTTCGAGGCTAATCATATTGTCGCTTTGGGATTTTACTAGCTCTGCATCGACATTAATTGAACCAAAGTCATTTACGATAACGGCCATACGCATGCCATCGGCATTGGTTAGGATATGGTTTAACAGGGTGGTTTTCCCGGCACCTAAAAAACCCGCTAAAATGGTCACTGGAATAGGTTTTTTATTCATTGACGTTTCTCTATATGATTTACTTTTTAACGAAAAAGCTCGGTATTACCCGAGCTTTATGATTTTAGGCATAATGGTTATGCAACCACTGGATTACGAACTGCTAAGCCAGGATTTACATCTAAATGCAATTCACCATTTTCGATAATAGGTGTACCATTTACGATCACATGATGCATCCCTTCTGAGAGTGCATTAGGCGCATCAAAGGTCGCTAGCACTTTGATTTCGTCAAGTTTAAATAAGACTAAATCAGCATCTTTACCCACTTGAATACGGCCTTTGTTTTTCATTTGAGGAACACTGTTTTCTAATATTCGACACGCATTTAAGCTCGTACGCTCCATCGCTTCGAGTAGTGTAACTGCTTTGTATTCATTGAGGTATTTACTGATAAAGCGAGTAAAACAAGCAAGCGATCTTGGATGAGCAATAGCATCACTTGGTAATGGCCATACATTACCTTCGATTAATTGCCCCTTAGGATTCATCCATGGCATTGCATCGGATGCAATGGCTGCGCCTGGAAATAATACTGAGCGGTCCATTTTATGGCGATCGGATTTACTTTCATCAGGTTTTAAAAAGTGCATTACTACCACTGTACCTGGCGCATTTGCTTGAAGCTCAGTGACTTTTTCTTGTGTTAAGGCTTTACCATTTGCTTCCATGTAGCTTGCACTTGGCACTCCCCAGCGCTCTAGCCAATCATCACCGCGGAAAACTTCTGCGCCGATCACTGATGAACCAGCACCGTAAGGATAAGCTTCTGTTGTCACCGATAAGCCTGCATCAACCGCATCTTGAACTAAATCAGCACAATCTTCGATATCTTGCACTGAGGTACTGTTAAGGTGACAAATATGCATGTGTGCACCGGTGGTTGCCGATAAACTGATCAGTTCTTGGTAGGCTTCAAAGCTTGATTTAGGCTCTGCGCTATTTAAGTAACGCACGTGGGTATAAGTAGGCATTTCATAGCGTTTAGCTAGCTTTGCTAATTCGTAGTACTCTTTATGGCCATAACCTGGTGCATAGCCAGCGTTAATACCAATGCCCAAACCTCCCTCTTTAAGGCCTTGCTCAACATAGTTTAAAATGGATTTAAGCTCATCTTTTGTCGCAAGGGTGTTTTGCCAGTTATTTTTAGAAAATGCTTGTTGAAACCAAACAATCGTACCGTCTGCTGGTGGCATTGTGGGCTCTTTTGCCGTGATACGAGCATAAGTCCATGCAACAGAGGCGCCGTAGTTAATAGGGCGGCCCTCTTTGGCTGTGTCATCATAGAATTTAGCAATAGGTAGCAACCCCGACTCCATTTCAAGAGCGGTGGTTACACCATCAAATGCTTGTGCTCGTGCAGCCGGAAGCTGTTGACCATGCGCGTGCATATCAATAAAGCCCGGCGCAACCACTAAGCCTGTGGCATCAATGACTTTTTTGCCTTGTAATTTATCTGTTGAAATGGCGGCAATACGATTGCCTTTAAGGCCGACGTTACGAATGGCATCTAATTTAGTTTCAGGGTCAATGACCCGGCCATTTTCAATAACAATATCAAATGGGCCCTTTTCATTGGCCATTAGCTTAATTTGCTGCTCAGTGAGTTTGTCTGATGCGGCTTGCAAAACTGAGGCAAATGGAAGCGCTGCAGTACCAACAGCACCCGCTGCAAGCTTAGTTAGCGTAGTACGCTTTGACTGGTCGACATTGTTAGTGGTTAAATCATTTAGCTTGGTATCGTCTTTCATTTTTTATCCTCATTTATTCATGCAATAAAAATAGTAAAAACTGGCAACATGTGAAACGGCAAGCACCATAAAAGCTACTTTAAACAGCTTTGCTCTAAATTTGGATAATGTAAAGCACACTTTGATACTTTTGTTGCGCAAGCGTGTCTTTGGGGGCGAATAATAAATATTTCAGGGCTTAGGGTTACGGCTTTGTTAGCTTCGGTTGCTCGTATCGCTTTGAGTTTGTTACTGATATTGCGTTAATGATAAAATTTTGCCGCTGTAAAACTTATTACTGATATTAATTAATAGCATAGATTAGAGGAACTCACATTTGAAGGGTCTAACCCTTCAAGTTTTGACCAACCTTGGCCAATAATAAATAAATGATAGGTGATAACTGACTAAATGATAGGTCATGAGTTTTTATATGTAGTAGGCTGGATCTTGAGTGGGCGATAGAGTTGGGTAGGTGATAGAGTTGAGTAGGTGATAGAAGTTGAGTAGGTGATAGAAGTTGAGTGAAAGGTAGAGATTGAGTCAAAGTGGTGGCTTGTATTGCATTGGCGGGTAAACACTTTCTCAACAGTCACAGTTATGGCCTAAAAGGCAATAACTGCAACAGCTGAAAACGGATAACCATCCCCTGGTTAGACTGACTTATGTAGCAGGTCTAGGTAACGGGTTCAATCGCTTGATGTGGATTGCGGCTATCTTGCCCTTGAGGCAGATTGCGCATTAAAATTGCTTTATCCAGCTCGACTTCTGCCGGCACAGCTAAGAATACAAAGTGCCCTGAACCTAACCCGGCTTCTACTGATTCACCTTTGCGATTAACTAATTCTGAAATGGTTAAGGTGATATTGCCTTGCGGGGTCATCAATTCAACACTGTCACCGACAGAGAACTTGTTCTTAACGTCAATTTCAGCTGCGCCGGCATCATTGCGTTTACCGGTAAATTCACCAACAAATTGTTGGGTATCACTGATTGAGTAGCCGTAATCATAGTTCTGGTATTCGTCATGAACGTGACGACGTAAGAAGCCTTCGGTATAACCACGATGCGCCAAGCCTTCAAGGTTATGCATTAGCGTGCGGTCAAAATCTTTACCTGCCACAGCATCCTCAATGGCTTGACGATATAACTGTGCGGTTCTCGCTACGTAATAAAAAGATTTAGTACGGCCTTCAATTTTTAATGAGTCGACACCCATTTTGGTTAAACGCTCAACGTGTTGAATGGCACGTAAATCTTTTGAGTTCATAATATAAGTACCATGCTCATCTTCATAAGCAGGCATATATTCGCCTGGGCGTCCTGGTTCTTGCAATAACACCACTTCACTTGATGGCTGACCTGCGCCCAATGTTGGCGGCGTCTCTAACTGCACACCATGTTGGTCAACAAGCCCTTGTGGGTTTACCGCAATAATGTCACCGGTTTCAGTTTGCTTGGCTTCATGGACATCGTACTTCCAACGACAAGCATTGGTGCAAGTGCCTTGGTTAGGGTCGCGCTTATTGATGTAACCAGAGAGTAAGCAACGGCCTGAGTAAGCCATACATAATGCGCCATGGACAAATACTTCTAATTCAATATCAGGGCATTGCTGACGAATTTCTTCAATTTCATCTAACGACAATTCTCGAGATAAAATAACGCGTTTAATACCTTGTTGCTGCCAAAACTTCACCGAAGCCCAGTTAATGGCATTGGCTTGTACTGATAAATGCACTACTTGATCGGGAAAGGCTTCTCTCACCATCATGATAAGGCCTGGATCTGACATGATTATGGCGTCAGGTTTCATCGCCACGACAGGTTCCATATCACGAATGTAGGTTTTTAGCTTGGCATTGTGGGGCGCAATGTTGCTGACCACATATAATTTTTTATTGAGCGCATGGGCTTCCTGGATCCCCATGGCGAGGTTTTCCATTTTGAAGTCATTATTACGAACTCGAAGGCTATAACGAGGCTGACCGGCATATACAGCATCTGCACCGTAGGCAAATGCGTAGCGCATATTTTTAAGGGTTCCAGCTGGAGACAATAGCTCTGGTCTAAACATAATAACTCTCAATTTGATGAAAACTCGCACACAGCGCGGGGGCGGCATTTTACTGAAGTATGGCTGCTGAATGCAAATTTTTCCTCTGTGATTGCGGTTACAGTCAAATTTGATCATCTTTAATGGAATAAAATCCCCATAGTCGTTCTTTTTCTTTATTCAAATAAGCCACATAACTGGTACAATTGCTTACAAAGCGATAATAATAATACAACGGGCTGAATTGATGACGACTGAACACCAACTCCTAGTGGGTTTACTGAAAAAGCTTAAAGATGACGCATTGGTACTGCCAACGCTTCCTGAAGTTGCCATGAGAGTGCAAGAGGTGGTATCAAACCCTAATAGCAGCTTGAAGCAAGTGGGTGATATTATTGGCCAAGATGCGGCGATTTCGGCGCGCATTATTAAGGTGGCAAATAGTGCATTGTATAGCCGTGGTAAAAAAGCTGAAAATATCAGTGCTGCCGTTAATCGAATTGGCTTAGTGCAGATTAAAACCATTGTCACTTCAGTGGCGTTAGAGCAACTTTTTATCTCAACCAATGAAATGGTATGGGAGGTGATGGATGAAGTATGGCAAACCTCCATTGAAGTGACAGCAGCGGCAGGGGCATTACTTGCAATTTATAATAAGCGCAACCCCAGTAAAAGGTTAGATGCTGAAACATTGACCTTGGCTGGCTTAGTGCACAATATTGGCGCGCTACCTGTGTTATCAGAAGCTGAAACAAGGCCTGATACCTTTACCAGTATTGAACAATTACGCGGTCTCGTACGTAAAATGCAAGGGCCAATAGGTAGAGCTATTTTAAAAACGTGGGACTTTGCCCCTGAAGTGATGGAAGTGGTTGAGCGCTGGGCTGATTTGCATTACATCTCTGAGCAGGTCACTTATTTAGACTTTATTCGCTCAGCGGCCTATTACTCTGGTGAGTTAAGAGCAGGTCCCGAGCTTGAGCAGCGGTTAGCATTATTTGCCACAAGAGGCTTACCAGTTACCCCTGAAGATTTAGAGAGTGATGAGTTTTTAGATGTTTATCATTCGATAAAACAGAGTTATCAATAAGCTTAAATTCAAGCCCGATGGCTATTGAGTTAACGCTAATAAGGCTAACGCTAATAAAGCAAGATAATAGAGGCACTCGGTTGTGTTAACTGTTGAAATAATGATCATTGTGTTTATTGGCTTAGTTTTGCTGCTCGGTATTGTACTGGGTGGCTATTTTCAGCAAGGGCGCTTTATTAATGAGTTAACCCAAACCCTTGATGTCAATAGTAGCAATAAACTACCGTTAAGTTTCAAACATACCCCTCGGGCTTTTAAACCCCTTATTCGCAATCTAAATCAACTACACAAAAATAATCCTGTTAATCTTGATCGTGACAAACTAACAGGACTGTCCAATCGAGTGGGCTTTAAACGCAAAATGTTTGCCAAAATGCCAGCGACCGAAGGTATGTTGATTTTGGTCGATATTCAACAGTTTAGATTTGTGAATGACTTATTTGGCTTTGTTTTTGGCGATCAATTATTGCAAGCATTTGCAGTGAGGATTAAAGGCTTAACTACCCCCCCTGCGTTTGTATCGCGAATGAATGGTAATGAGTTTTTGCTTTTTTATCCAAATTCATTATTGAGCCAGGATTTACAGGATATGAAGCAGCATTTACAACGACCATTTGAAATTGCTCAAACGCCAATCTGTATTAAAGTTCAACTAGGTGTATTGGAGTTAAATAAACACCATGCTGATGTCAGTTTAATGCTAAGAAGGCTGGATTTAGCCCTTAAAAAAGCTAAACGCAGCAGTGGCTCTGTTGCTTTTTATAATCAAGATGATGATAAAGCCCAATATCGTGAATTATTAATTATCAATAGCTTACCAAAAGGTTTAAAGCAGAATCAATTGTACATGGTATATCAACCAAAGCTGGACATGAACTCAGGTGCTTGTCATCAAGTTGAAGCACTCATTCGTTGGAAACATGCTGGTCTTGGTGACATTTCTCCTTCGGAGTTTATTCCATTAGCTGAGCATACTGGCATTATCGATTTAGTTAGCCATTGGGCGCTGGATGAAGTGTTAAAACAACAGGTTAAGTGGATTAACAAAGGTTTAAATATCAAAGTGGCAGTGAATTTGTCCACCAAAGATTTAGAGAATAAACAGCTTCCGATCATCATAAGCAGTAAGTTGCTGCAATATAAAGTGCCTGCGCAAAACTTGACCATAGAAATTACTGAAAGCGCCTTGATGATTGATTTGAACAGCACCATAGAAACGCTAAATACCCTCAGAGACATCGGCGTCTCCATCGCCATTGATGATTTTGGCACCGGCCACTCTTCTCTTGCTTACCTGCGCCATCTTCCAGTGGATGAGGTAAAGATTGATAAAGCATTTTTGGACGATTTTAATTGTGATTTACAAGCTAACAAAATTGTCAAAACTAGCATAGATTTAGCTAGTAGCTTAGGGTTTAATGTCACGGTTGAAGGGGTCGAAACAAAGGCGGTATTTGATACCTTGATTGGATTTGGCGCCAATACCATCCAAGGGGATTATTTTAGTAAACCCCTTCGGCCTAGTGAGTTAGAGCATTGTTTAGCTCAGTTAACTTATCCGGTTAGCGCGACGTAATTTATTGCTAAATAGCTAATCTTGACCAAATTGTGATCGTAACTGTGCGATCAGCTCAACTGGCATCGGCGCCATTTGTCGTTGTTGATTCATACAAACCATTTCTATGGTCGCTGTCACAGCAGGCTTGTTAGCATTAGGTCGCCAAATTTCCTGTTGCCACACAGTACGATATTTACTTTCAAAATAATATCGAGTGCGAACATCAACAATATCTGCAAACTCAACCCCATCATGACAAAGCATATCGGTGCGATACACTGCAAATCCCAATTGTTGTAGCTGCCATAAGCTATTTAGTACATCGGCCCCAATAACATGCTCTCTGGCTCTTTCGAAATACTTTAAAAAGTTAGGATGATACACAACCCCAGAAAAGTCGGTGTCTTCATAATAGATTTGCACCGGAAAGTGAAATATTGGGCTATATGCTATTGTTTTTGTGCTCATTCGCTACTCAGTTAGGCTGATTTGGTTATTAAGGTAAAACGGATGCTTATTGTCACCTATTTAAACCACTTTAAACAGACTCTTGCTGTTGATATACCTAAGTTACATACTGCTCAGACCTGCAACGATATTGCATTGTGAGTAGCTTTAAGCATCACAGTCAAACTGATGCTTAATTTTTAGCTGACCTTTTGCTGCATAGACAATGGCAGTAATTGTGTTTCCCCAGTAAGCATTTGGTAAGCGCTTTGCGCGTTGACCGCTGGGCTGAAGATATAACCTTGGCCTACATGACATTGATACTGAATTAACTTTAATAATTGCAGCTCGGTTTCAATACCTTCGGCAACAATTTGCATATTCAAGTCCTTACCGAGATTAATAATGTTTTTAAGTACATTACCAGCCGCTTTGTTATCGATAAAGTTATCGATAAAGCCTTTATCAATCTTTAAGGTATCTAGCGGGAAATGGGTCAGGTAATTCAATGAAGAATAGCCTTTGCCAAAGTCATCTAAACTAATCCTGATATGCAGTTGATGCAGCTGGTTAAGTACTTTTTCAGCGACTTCCACGTTTTCAATTAATAATGATTCGGTAATCTCGAGCTCTAGTTTCTCGGCAGGAAAACCTGTTTCAACTAAAATCGCTTCAATTTGCTGGCAAATATCCGGCTGTGATAGTTGCACTGGCGAAATATTGACTGAAATATTGCCACTTAATAGCCCTTGCTGATGCCATTGATTGCCGGTTATGCAGGCTTGTCTTAATACCCAGTAGCCGATCTCAATAATTTGACCGTTACTTTCAGCTTCTGGAATAAAGCGATTAGGCGGGATCATGCCTTCTTTAGGGTGAAACCAACGCAGTAATGCTTCAAAGGAGCTGATCTCACCGCTGACTAAACAGACTTTCGGTTGATAAAATAACTCAAATTCACCATTCTCTAATGCCAGTTGCAGTTGCTGTTTGATAGTGATTTTTTCTTGCAGGGCGATGGAGAGCGCCTCATTAAAAAAGTATGCACTATTACGGCCTGCATGCTTGGCGGCATACATTGCCGTGTCGGCGTGCTTTAGCAAGGTCTTAGCATCTTGGCCATCTTCAGGGTAACAGGCGACCCCAATACTCGCTGAAGTACTGATCCAATGCTGTTGTACCTGGTAACCGCAATTAATGGTTGCTCTTATCCGTTCAACAATAGTCACTAATTGAGCCAACTCACCAGGATTTCGAATGATAATGGCAAATTCATCGCCACCTAATCGAGCTAATAAGTCATCCCTTTTTATATTGGCTTTTAAACGCTGACTGACCTGAATAATAAGCTCATCACCAATGTCATGGCCCATGGTGTCATTCACTTCTTTGAAATAATCAAGGTCGATAAAAACAATGGCTGCGTGAGTATTTTTAATGCTAATGGACGCTTCAAGTTTGCTATTAAATTGGAAGCGATTCGATAACCCCGTTAACGCATCAAAGTTCGCTCTTTTTCTAAGTTCAGTAATTTTTTGATGGCGAGTTAATAGGTATAAAAACAGTAATAAGGCACATATTATCAGCAAGCTAATAATGGCGTAATGCCACCAAGCTTGGTTTATTTTAAAAGCAAATATGGCTTGATGAGGGCTCCATAGGCCGTCGCTATTACTCCCTTGTACGATGAAGTTATATTCACCGGCACTGAGGTTAGTATATGTGGCAGTGTTGGTGTTACCGACATAGGTCCACTCTTTATCAAACCCTTGCAGCATATAGCGATACTGGTTTTTAGTGGGGGCACTGAAGTCTAATGAGGCAAAGGTAAACTGGACCATATTTTTTTGATAATCTAGGCTTAACTTAGCGAGCTGATTATTACTATTAGGGCCAATATATTCTTGGTTAGCAACAAGTGCCGAAGTAATATGCACTTGAGGCTGAAAGTCATTTCTTGTTAGCTGCTGGGTGTCAATTTTAAAGGCACCATGATTAGTGCCAATAAGTAACTCGTGGTTTCTTATTGCTATTGCACCATCTGAAAATGAACTGTCTTTTTGAGTGATGGCACTGGGGTATTGGGTGATTTTATTGGTTTTTGTATCCATGTGCGCAAATTTAGCTTGCGAGGTGATCCATAAATTTCCTTTACCATCACCCACCACGCCCTTGAGGGTATTGCTGGTAAACCCATGCTCTTTGGTGAAGTACTGGATGTTTAATTCATCACTCCATTTCTCGCCAATCTCAATTTTAGCCAGCCCTAACCCTTGAGTGGCAACCCAAATAATATTATCTTCATCTTGGTAAATTTTGACGGTGCGAATATTTTCAACCTCACTGCCTAGAGGCAAGTGTTTCACTTCATCAGTTTCAGGGTTAATTCGGAAAATAGCATTGGTTGTGGCCATCCATAATTCGCCGTTATGAATGATTTTCTTATCAAAGGCAAAGTTACCTCCAGAGCGATATGCATTATCGTAGTGCTCGAAATAGCGCTTTAAAATGCCTTTATCAGGATTGAACAGTATTAAACCCACGTCTAAATAACCGCTTATCCAAACATTGCCTTTGTTGTCAGGTATGGCGAGGTAAAACTCATTACTGGGGAATCCATGGGGGTTGTCAGGGCTATTACTAAAATGCCTTAAAGTATCATTATCAATATTATACTGTGATAAGCCATTGGCACCCGCTATCCATAAATTGTTTTGTTCATCAACAATGGTGCTATAGGGTTCATTGATCACAGCATCTGTTATTGGCGCTATGGTAATTGTTTCTGTGCCAGCGTTAATCTTATCGATACCTTTATCAGTGGCTATCCATATATTATTTTGTTTATCGGTATCAAACCAATAAACGAAATTACCTGATAACTCGGGTTTAAAAGGGTGAGGGCGATATAATCGAGAGCCTTGTTTAAAGCTTGAGTAGCGCGATACACCATTGCCAGTGCCGAACCAAATACCGTTTGAATAATCGATTAAGATGCTTGCAACGTAATCATCAGCAAGTGAATTATCATTATAATCTTGATGTTTGATATGGCTGAAGGTCATGGTATCGAGTTGTAATCTTGTGGCACCATGATCGTGCGCAATCCACAGGGTATTGTTATCTTCTGCGGTAATGTAAAAAATTTGATTTGAAGCGAGCTGCTGGGAGGAGGGATTATCCCCTTGATGTTGAAATACCTCAGTAGCCAGTGTTTCAGGGTTAAACTTGATTAAGCCTGTTTGATAAGTGCCAATCCACACAAGGCCATCTTCAGCCTGAAACACGGTCGATAAGCTTCCGTCAAAGATCTCTTGGGTGCGCTTATCGTTAAAATTGACTAATTCCAGTTTCTGCTTCAGCCGATTTACCTTGGCCAAGCCAAAGTCTGAGGTTACCCAAATGTTATGGTTACTATCGTAAAAAAAGCCTGCGATAGAGGTATCATATGCTTTATCCGTTTCAACTTCATAGAGGAAGTAGGGGGTAAAGGTTTGAGTGTCTATATTATAGTGACTGACACCAGAGCCGGTGCCAAACCATAGATCGTTATTATCATCTTCAAATATATCTATTATCCAACTGGAACCTAAGCCATTACTTGATGATTTCATATCATGAATAATAATCTGATTATCTGTGGTTAACTGATTTAGACCATCTTCGGTTGCTATCCATATATCACCATTTGTATCCTCGTGGATTTTAGTGACGTAATTGTTTGATATATGGTGTTTATCATTTAATGAAAATTGGAAATTGGTGAAGTTAACCCCATCATAGCGACTGGCACCCGCATCGGTACCAAACCAGATAAAGCCATTTTTTTGTTGATAAAGGGTAGTAATACTCGAAGAAGGTAGACCGTCACTGATGGTCAGGGTTTCTAATCGAAATTGTTCGCCATAGCTTTGAGGCGTAAAAAAAACAGTGACGCAGGCGCAAGTGATTAACAATACAAACTGCTTTAACGCTCCAAACATCGACTAGCCTCAATTATTATTATTTTTTATTAATGAAGTTCGCTAGTAATTCTACATAAATTTAGAAGTGATGTAATGCGGATAAACAGCACAATATGGGAAGTGAGCACTGTGACCATATAGGAAAGCCTAGTTAGTTGTTTATATTGGTATTTTAAAGCATACTAGCCAGCTTATATATGTGTGTATATTTGTTTACACGAAGCCGAAGAGTGATGAAAAATGTGACAGTTAAAGTAGCAAGTCATGGTTAATCGCGATATGGCTGCCAGTGACATCAAGCAGTGACTTTGCTGTTAAAGGCGCAACGCTGATCACTTGGGTATTACAGCCATATTTTTGTGCCACTTTGGCAAGCAATAAATCAAAGTCACCATCGCCAGACAATAAAATTACCTTATCGACATGCTCGGCAATATCAAGAATATCTATGGTAATTCCTACATCCCAGTCGCCTTTGGCACTGCCATCACTGCGCTGAATATAAGGTTTGAGTTTGACTTCAAAACCTATGTGTTTTAATGCATCTTGAAACTTTCTCTGACCGTCGTCTGCAGGGGCAATGGCATAAGCAATAGCATGTTCAATGTGATATTGCTGACTCAGTAATTTATATAAAGCGCGGTAATTGAATGAGCGCCCAAAAGCTTGTTTACAGGTGTAATAAATGTTTTGTACATCAACAAAAATAGCCACTTTTTCCATTTTTACACCTGTATTAAAGTCATTAAGTTAAGGTCGTTGTTTTTGCGCCTCAATAGCATCATTGAGTTGTTGTTCAACATACCCGGGTGAATGCGTTGCCCCTGAAATGAGTCGATACATGGCAGGAATAACTAATAAGGTCACTAGAGTAGCAAATGCCATCCCAAAGAACACTACTGTACCCACAGCTATTCGACTTTCCGAGCCTGCACCTGTTGACATAATGAGTGGAATTGCGCCGATTAGAGTGGTAAAAGCAGTCATTAAAATCGGTCTTAAACGACGAGCTGAGGCGTCGATAATGGCTTGCTCTATTTCAAGGCCTTTATCTCGCAGCTGGTTGGCAAACTCAACAATCAAAATACCATTCTTAGTCACCATACCAATGAGCATTATCATGCCTATCTGGCTATAAATATTTAACCCCTGACCGGTTAAATAAAGCCCTAAGAAGCCGCCAAAGATCCCCATTGGTACGGTAAACATCACCACTAATGGGTTGATGAAACTCTCGAACTGCGCCGCCAGAACTAAATAGGCAACCAATAGCGCTAAACCAAATACGATAAATACGCTGCTCTGGTTTTCTTTAAAATCCTTCGACTCACCGGTATAGGACACATTTATATCACTGGGGAGCATCTCAATGGCTTTTTGGTCCAGAAAATCTAATGCTTCACCGAGTGTATAACCCGCGCCTAAATTCGCCTTTAAGGTTATCGATTTTTGTTTATTTAAATGGCTTAGTTTTTGCGCTGAAGCCACTTCATCAATCTTGGTAATGGTATCAAGGGTGATAAGTTCACCGGTTTTAGTGCGCATATATATCTGACTCAAATCAGCCACGCTATTAAAACTATTTTCATCACCACGTAAGTAAACATCGTATTCTTCACCGCGTTCGATGAAGGTGGTTTCACTTTTGCCGCCCAGCATAATTTCTAAGGTGTCGGCTACTTCTGAGACACTGACGCCCAGCTCTGCAGCGCGTTGCCTATCAACACTCACCAGTAATTCGGGGGTGGTTTCTGCATAATCAAGATCAGCGCCTTCTAGAAGTGGGCTATGATCCGCTTCAAGTTGCAGTGCCTGTGCCCATTTAAATAGCTCCTGATAATTAGAACCACCTAACACAAATTGTACCGGCTCACTGGATTGGCCTCTAAAGCCAGGCAACATTGGCCGAACCATAACGTCAGCAATGCCATCAAGTGCTTTAGCGATAATGCCTAAAGATTGCTGGGCATTAATATCACGGTCTTGCCACTCTTCTAATTGGATAATCACAAAGCCGGTCTGGTCGCCTGCGCGGCCACCAAAAGCAGGCGCTTGAATACTAAATGACTTAATAACACCATCGCCTAACATGGGCAGTAGTCGCTGCTCGACAATATCCATGTTGGCCGCCATGCGGTTATAGCTGGTGCCTTCAGCGCCTTTAACAAAAGCAAACACGACACCGCGATCTTCTTGTGGTGCTAGCTGTGCTGGTACTTGGTTGAGTAACCAGCCACTACCAATCACACAAGCAATAATGATAATAGGCGCGATATAGCGGTATTTCACCGCTTTTGAAACCAGCTTACGGTATTGCTGCTCTAGGCGCTCAAAAAGGTCATCAACCCACAGATTAAATCGATTAGGTTTGACGTTAGCCTTAAGTAATTTACTACCAAGTACTGGGGTTAAGGTTAGGGCAATGAGTGATGAAAACAGCACTGATACAGCCAACATGACTGAGAATTCAGTAAATAGCAGCCCCACCATGCCCTCCATAAAGGAGATAGGTAAAAATACCATGACCAGTACCGCTGTGGTTGCCATTACAGCAAAACCAACCTCACGGGCACCTTTGTACGCGGCAAGTATCGGTGGCTCACCTTTTTCGAGGTGATGAAAAATATTTTCTACTACTACAATGGCGTCATCGACCACTAAACCAATGGCGAGGATCAGTGCCATTAAGGTTAACAAGTTGATTGAAAAGCCAAAGCTATTGGCCGCAATAAAAGCAGAAATTAATGATACCGGAACCGTCACCGCAGGGATCAATGTGGCTCTCACTTGGCCAATAAAAATGTATAGCACCAGTATCACTAAAATAGCAGTGATAATAATAGTGTTATACACCTCATCAATAGAACGAGATATAAACACGGTAGAGTCATAATCTACCGCGAGGGCTGTGCCATCAGGAAGAAACTGTTGAATGTTATCAACCTCTTGATGAACCAATTTAGCGACATCCAAAGGGTTAGCATCTGATTGGGCAATAATGCCTAAACTAAGGTTAGGAACACCATTACTTTTAAAGGTTGAGTTTTCATTCTCTGCACCGATAAATACATCAGCGACGTCTTTTAGATAAATAGGACTGCCATCTTCTGCAGTACGTACAACCAAATAATCAAAATCATCTGGATTATTATAAAGTCTGGCCGTTCTCACAGTCATAACAGTGGTGTCATTACGGACCTCACCACCTGGGGTTTCAACATTTTCAGTATTTAAAGCAGAGACGATATCATTGGCTGACACGTTACGCCCGGCCATAAGTTCAGGCTTTAACTGAACGTACATGACTTTATATAATCCACCAGTGATTGAAATAGAACTCACTCCGGAAATTAAGTTAAATCTGTCCTCTAGCACCCGTTGGGAGTAATCAGTTAACTGGGTCCTATCCATCGTCGATGAGCTTAAATTGACATAGATTGCCGGCTCGCCAGAGCCATTGTCTTTAGAGACCACAGGATCATTAGCTTCATCAGGTAAGCGTCTTTGCGCGCGCGCGACAGCATCACGAACATCGCTTACCCCTTCGGTTAAATTCCAGCCTAATAAGAAGGTTACAGTAATGCGCGACATGCCATTGCGGGTTACTGAGGTAATTTCATCAACACCACTGATACCGGTTAATTCATCTTCAATGGTGGTGGTGATCTGGCTTTCCATAATGGTTGCCGAGGCGCCATCATAGGTGGTCATTACAGTTACCACAGGGCTTTCTACATCTGGCATTTCTCTGATTGAAAGCTTAGACAGTGATACCAGTCCAAATACCCCTAAAAGCAGGCTCAGTACGATGGCGACAACAGGGCGTTTTACCGAAACGTCAGAAAGCCACATTAACTTTTCTCCAATTCAGTGGTTAGCATTGCGCTGTCATCTTCTTTAGCGATTTTCTCAGTGGTTGAGTTGGTTTCTAAAATATCGACACTGACACCATCACGCATATTGACAAGTCCCTGAACCACCACATTGTCGCCAATTTTAAGGCCATTTGAGATCAACACTTCATTATCAATACGGGCACCAAGAATGACTTCAGTACGTTTAGCAATGTTGTTCTTTCCAATCAAATAGACAAAGCGTTTAGTACCTGAGTATTCAATAGCCTGTACAGGAATGACTGGCTCAGCAATCGCAGGAAAGTTAAGTGTCGCCGCCATCATCATTCCCGGCTTGAGTTGACTATTGGAGTTATCAAACTGCACTCTAACTCGTAAATTTAAGGTGTCTTGATTAATGCGGGAATCAATGGCGGTAATCTCGCCGCTAAAGACTTGTTCAGGCCAGGCTTTACTTTGTGCCGCTACAGGCATACCAATGGATAACATAGATAAATAATGCTCAGGCACTTGCAGGTCGAGTCTCATACTAGAAAGGTCGTCAAATGCCAGTAACTCGGTGCCGACAGCAATCATTTTACCTACACTGAAATCAACTAAGCCAGCGGTGCCAGAAAAAGGCGCATTTAATGAATGGTAATCAAGTTCTGCTTGGGCAGCGGCTAAACGCGCCTGAGCTATATCTACACTGGCTTGTTGGGCATCGATTTCAGTTTGGGTAATGGCATTACTTTTAACTAATTTTTGGAACTCTTTGAGCTTTCTTTTTTCATCAGCAAGGTAAGCCGCGGCTTCTGCTGTTGCCGCTTTGGCTTTGGCGTCGTCTAATTGAACAATGATTTGCCCAGCTTGAATATCTTGATTGGACTGAATATTAATTTGACCGATTTGCCCAGCCACTTGCGAAGAGATATACACTGATTGTTCAGCGTCTAGCTTACCAATCAAAGACAGTGATTGAGATAATTCATGTTGCTCTACAAGCCCTGTAACAACCGGAATAGATTTTTTGGCAGGGCCTTTTTGAGACGGCGTAGCTTTATTGGCTTGTGAAAAATCACTATAGATGACTGCGGCAGCAACTAAGCTGCAAATGACAATAAGGGGAAGTAATTTTTTCATAATAGAACTCGATGACTCGTTGCTGAATTGCGGTCTATATTAATAAATAATTAGCCATATAAGCGTAAATGAATGTAAAGCAAAGAAGATAAGAGTGTAACTGAACATTCCGATAACAAGCTCATCGACAGTTCGTTGCAACTATAGGCGATTAGCCGATCATTTTGTAATGAATAGATAACATTAGCTTGGCTTATGTTATTGGTGACTTTTGGTGTTCGACATTGTTACTGTGACAATTTGCTAGCTTATGATATTAACAACCTGCGGCTTAGTTATTCTTCTCATTAAAATAGCTCATTAAGCTAAATGCACTTAAATAAAAAAGCCACTTAGGTAATACCTAAATGGCTTTTTTTACTCGCAGCTTATAGGGCTATTAGTCGAAGTTTTTTTCATGCTCACTATTAGCGGGTTCAATACCCATAAAGTATTCATAACCTTTATCGGTTAAGCTTTTTTTGGAGGTGGCGTTCGCTTGGTTATTGGTATTAACCTGTTTAGGCTTCATTTTTATAACTTGTTTTTTACTGTCTTTGTTTGGCAAGCTGACTAGGTCATTTTGTCGAGACATATTATTGAAGTTATAGTTAAAAACGCCGTTTCCTTGAATGAACTCAACACTCGATTTATCTTGAGACTGGTATGATGCCAAAATGCCATGTTGCCCTAATGGCACCTCATGAAATAATTCTCGGCCTGTACCGATTTTTACCCCATCAATAAACCAATCAGCAGCGACATTACTCACTAAGGTGATCATGGCTGATTTTAACCCTAGCTTTTCATTAATGAGCGAATCAATTTTACTGTTATAAGAAGGTTTGAAGGCCATCTTGATCTTGTAGTTTAAATTACCACTCATGTTCATGCTGGCATCAATAACATCGTATGAAAGCAACACGCTACGATCATTTAAGAATGGATCCGTTTTAATGGTATTAGTGACAATGTAATTTTCAGAATCTTTAAGACAGTCGTTTATTGATTGGAATTTAGAACATAACGTCGAACCGTCTAAATCAACAGTTTGGACAGTATCTGGTTTTGATACATCAGCGATTAGACGTTTGGTAATATCACTTTTTAAGGCGGCTAACTGCTCATCTTTATCGGTACGTTTAGTATTAATGGCATCGTACTCGGCCATAATAGTCTTGTACTCTCTACGAAGTGATTTGCCGTCAATATCATATTTGGTTTCTAACTGGTCAATTTTAAGCACCAGTTTTTCGATATCTTGGTAATAAGCATTAATGTTTGAGCGCGATAAAATTTTAGCCGGTAGTTTTGAGATAACGTGATCATACTCAGTTTTCTTACTCTTTATTTCAACACTGAGAGCATGATAATCAGATTCTTTTTTCTTATGAGTCGATAACTTGTCATTGGCAGAAATAAGTAAGCTGTCAATGTTGTATTTTTGCTCAATTTCTTCAAGTGCTTTAGTTTCACTGCTGGTAATAATTTCTAAACCAAATGAGCTGCTTGCATAAAAGCATAAAAACATAAATGTTATTCGACTATATCTCACTGATTTCTCCGTTTTTTCTTAATTTTTTTGGTGTATAGCAATTGCGCCATAACAAATGGTCAACAGTAAAACAATCCGTCAATAATTTTATATTACTGAAGTTGGTATGTCTTTACAAATAGATTGTTGTTTTTGAGTATTTTTTACAACATCGCCACAGCTCACGAAAATTAATTCATCTAGGCCATTTTTATACACTAAGGGATAAGTTGTAAATGATTTTTAAGCTGTTGTTAATTAGTAAAAATAGTCCATATGGATGATGAGTTTGGCAAGGGGCGGATAAACATGAACATAACGGCGCCGCTGCAATATGGTTTGGCGAGTTGTTAATATTTCAATTGTTTTTGGATATGAATTAATGGTGTCATTTTTATGACATTAATCAACAAAACTGCAGCTTTAACCTGTTTAGTGAATTTTTTAGTCATGAGATATAAAAATGCTCCTTTAGACTATTTACTTAAAAATGGGTAAATCGTCATAAGGAGCATTTATTAACTTGCATCACCATTGATAGGTATCGGCAGTGACGCGATTGTTATTTTGCAATACGTTTGTATTTCAAGCGGTGCGGCTCAATGGCTTCTGCACCTAAGTTTTCTTTCAGCCAAGTGGTATATTCACTGTAGTTACCTTCATAGAAGTTCACTTGGCCTTCATCACGGTAATCAAGAATATGGGTAGCGATTCTGTCTAGGAACCAACGGTCATGGGAAATAACCATGGCACAACCTGGGAACTCTAATAAAGCTTCCTCTAGTGCTCGCAGCGTTTCAACATCCAAGTCATTGGTTGGCTCATCGAGTAATAACACGTTGCCGCCAGCTTGCAGTAGTTTGGCTAAATGAACCCGGTTACGCTCACCACCTGAAAGAGTGCCTATGATTTTTTGCTGATCGCCACCACGGAAATTAAAGCGGCCTACGTATGCACGACTCGGGATCTCAGTATTGTTGATCCGCATGATATCTTGACCGTCTGAAATCTCTTGCCAAACTGTGTTCTTATCATTCATTGAATCGCGGAACTGTTCAACTGAGGCTATTTGCACTGATTCGCCGACTTCAATGCTGCCGCTATCCGGTTGCTCTGCACCTGAAATCATCTTAAATAAGGTTGACTTACCTGCACCGTTAGCGCCGATGATACCAACAATCGCGCCTTTTGGCACAGCGAAGGTGAGGTTATCAATTAATACACGGTCGCCATAAGATTTTGTTAGGTTATTAACCTCAATAACCTTGTCGCCTAAACGAGGCCCCGGCGGGATGAATAACTCATTTGTTTCATTACGCTTTTGGTAGTCATTGGTGTTCAATTCTTCAAAGCGAGCCATACGGGCTTTGCCTTTTGATTGACGACCTTTTGAACCTTGACGTACCCATTCTAATTCTTTTTGAATGGTTTTTTGGCGGGCGCTTTCAGTGGCAGACTCTTGTTGCAGGCGGGCATCTTTTTGCTCAAGCCATGATGAATAGTTGCCTTCCCACGGTATACCTTCACCGCGGTCTAGCTCTAAAATCCAACCTGCGGCATTATCCAAGAAATATCTATCATGGGTAATCGCTACCACGGTGCCAGTGTAATCTTGTAAGAAGCGCTCAAGCCAAGCTACTGATTCAGCATCCAAGTGGTTGGTAGGTTCATCAAGGAGCAACATGTCAGGTTTTTCAAGTAACAAACGACATATGGCCACACGGCGACGTTCACCACCAGAAAGCACTGCGATTTTTTCATCCCAATCCGGCAAGCGCAGTGCATTAGCGGCGCGCTCTAATACCATATCAAGGTTATGGGCATCTTGAGATTGAATAATTGCTTCAAGCTGTCCTTGCTCTTTTGCAAGCGCATCAAAATCGGCATCTGGTTCAGCATAAAGTGCATACACTTCATCTAAACGTGTAAGGGCATTTTTAGCTTCGCTTACGGCTTCTTCGATAGCCTCACGGACGGTTTGAGATTCATCCAGCTTAGGTTCTTGAGGAAGGTAGCCGATTTTTAAATCTTGCATCGGGCGAGCTTCACCTTCGATTTCAGTATCTAACCCTGCCATGATTCTAAGCAGAGTAGATTTACCTGAACCGTTTAAACCCAGTACACCAATCTTGGCGCCAGGAAAAAAACTAAGGGAAATATCTTTAAGGATTTGTTTTTTAGGTGGAACAATCTTGCCCACTCTAAGCATGCTATATACAAACTGAGCCATATTTATATCTCTTTGACTAAGATTCGGACTAGGAAATTTAATTAATTCTACTTCAATCTCGCCGTAACTGAAAATCGAACTTTTGTCATTGAAGGTTTATTCCACACCGATACGTCAAAAAACTACTTAACAAAAACAACCGAATAAAGTAATAATCGTCTACAACATAGTTGTAACAACCCGATTTGTGGATAGAAAGAGGGACAATCACTGATTGTTGGTGATATCAGGTTAATTTTTCAAAATATGTTAAGGGATTAAAGTGAGCACGATACAAAGGAAGGCTTTAAAGAGAATATTACTGTGTAATTCGTTGTTTTCTGTTTCAATATTCTGCTTGTGTAGTCAAGTTAATGCCCAAGAACACCAAGCAAAAGAATACAGGTCTTTATTCATTGAAAAAGACCAACCAACCGCTGTTTTCACCATTAGCAGCAAAGATGAAAGTTCAGTTAAATCCTTTTATTCAGCAGCAGTAAATCAATCATATTCAAATGAAGTTAATCAACTTAAATATGAGCCATCAGGTTTAGTCATAAGCTCTATCACTGCAGGAAAAGACATTAGAAGTATTAGTGGGCCTGATTTACAAGAAGGTGAAACTCTTATCACAGATACTGAGCTAATAGATAAAGACTGGTGGGGAGCATTAATTGAAATTTCTACGGTATTAGTCATTGGCGAGGTACTTTACCTGACCAGTGAAGAAAGTATGGAAGGAGATTTTGATTACGAAATTGAAGGCAATGCAGGGCAATATTTTGCAGATAGAATTGTGACAACTGATGCTTGGAAACTTGATGACAACAAGGTAGGCATGAATTGGGGGCATACCTATGCTGGTGCACTGTATTATCAAGCGTTCCGTAATTATAACTTTAATTATTATGAATCTTTGGCGGGTAATTTTATAGCATCGGCAGTCTGGGAAGTCTTTGCTGAATATAAAGAAGTGGTAAGTGTGAATGATCAAATCGTTACAACATTTGGTGGTGCAGTATTGGGTGAAAGCTTATTTCAAATATCTGAAATGTTAGATTCAAAACAAGGTTGGGTCCCAACGGCTTTTAGTAGTGTTTTTAATCCGGCTAAAACCATTAAAGGTTGGTTTGGTTATGATAACCCACAACGGTTTAATCGAACATACGCCAAGGATATGTTCAACATCTATACAGGTGCAATGTACTCCAGCAAAAAGCAGGCTGATATTTCTACTACTTCTTTAATATTGGGATTAGAGGCGAGTATTGATAGTGTTCAAGGTAAATATGATGCTTTATCTGCGACACCTAGCCAGGTCGATTTAAACATGGAACTGGGGATTTCTAACGAAGGAATTGAAGATTGGCAAATGGATTCTTCGATTTTTTTAGGTGGCTGGACGAGCGATGTTAATACCATATTAGATTCTGAAAATAGACGCCAGACTTGGTTTATTGGCCCATCCATGGGGCTGGAATATAGCAGTCTGGGTCAAGATGAAGAGGAAGATTTTTACGCAGCAATCAATGTGATTGGTGTATCTGCTGGAACGCAATGGTTTGTTGATGATGTTTCGATAAGTATCAGAGGCGACCTGTTTGGTGATTTTAGTATGGTGAAACCCTTTGCAACAAAAGATTATCGCCAAAATGGAGGCCATTTTTGGGGGACAAAATCGGTGCTTTGGGAAGGTGGCTATGGATATGCTTTAGGCCATACAGCCAAATTAGCACTAGAGGCGAATTATAAAGAATTGTTGCTCGGGGTTAAGTTTCAAAGTCAACGCTGGGACTCTATAGATGATAATGAGTTTAATCGAAGCAGTGATTGGAATCCAAACGTCAGTGACCTAGATTTTAAAGATGCACGTGATAGGTATGAAGTTTATCTCGATGTTCCTTTAACGAATACTATGAGTATCAGTATTCACCATGAACGTATCGATCGAAGTGGCACATTAACCGGAATTGAAAACTTGGCCATTGCCAATCGAAATGATGAAACAGAAAGTCGCAGTAGCATTCACTTTACTTATCAATATTAGCCGATAAATCATTGCCTGTATCATAGACTAGACTATCTAGTTTTTGTGATAAATGGAGCTGTAGAGCTTAAATATTTTGCTGATTAATTTTTTAGAAAAGAGTTTTCTTAAAATTGTCACAAGGTTATGAAACTAAGAGTTAATTTGGATTTTTCTATGAAATACAATTACTGAAAGCTGCTGCAGCTGAAAATTTATAGATGGCAAATGGTACTCATAATGAATTGCAAGTAATTTCATGTTTCAAATGCTGGGATTGTGATCAATTGCGCTGTATCATACCGCGCAACCCTACTATAAGAATTAACAGCTGGAGTGAGCAATGCTAAAGAAAGCTATGAATATCGCAGATTATGATCCACAACTATTTGCAGCAATTGAAGATGAGACTCGTCGCCAAGAAGAGCACATTGAATTAATCGCATCAGAAAACTATACCAGCCCACGTGTTCTTGAAGCTCAAGGTTCACAGCTAACTAACAAGTATGCAGAAGGTTACCCTGGTAAGCGTTATTACGGTGGTTGTGAGCATGTGGATATTGCTGAAGAGTTAGCTATTTCTCGTGCAAAAGAATTATTCGGCGCTACATACGCTAACGTACAACCACATTCTGGTTCTCAAGCAAACTCAGCTGTTTTCATGGCACTGCTTCAAGGCGGTGATACTGTTTTAGGTATGAGTTTAGCCCATGGCGGTCACTTGACTCATGGTTCTCACGTTAGCTTTTCTGGCAAGTTATATAATGCTGTTCAGTACGGTATCGATGAAACCACAGGTAAGATTGATTACGCTGAAGTTGAACGTTTAGCCGTTGAGCATAAACCCAAAATGATCATTGCTGGTTTTTCTGCTTACTCTGGGATCATAGATTGGGGCAAATTCCGCGAAATCGCTGATAAAGTAGGTGCTTACTTATTTGTCGATATGGCGCACGTTGCCGGTCTTGTGGCTGCAGGTATCTATCCGAATCCGCTACCTCATGCACACGTTGTGACAACCACTACCCATAAAACCCTAGCGGGCCCTCGTGGTGGTTTGATTTTATCTGCCATTAACGATGAAGCTATCTATAAAAAACTAAACTCTGCAGTATTCCCTGGTGGCCAAGGTGGCCCATTAATGCACGTTATTGCAGCCAAAGCGGTAGCATTTAAAGAAGCATTAGACCCTGAATTTACCACTTATCAAGAGCAAGTGGTTGCTAATGCGAAAGTGATGGCGAAAACCTTCATTGAGCGTGGCTACAATGTTGTTTCTGGTGGCACCGATAACCACTTATTCTTACTTGATTTAATCAACAAGGATATCACTGGTAAAGACGCAGATGCTGCGCTAGGTCATGCAAATATCACAGTTAACAAAAACTCAGTACCAAATGATCCACGTTCACCGTTTGTGACGTCTGGTTTACGTATTGGCTCTCCTGCTATTACCCGCCGCGGTTTCACTGAAACTGAATCTGTAGAGTTAACTAACTGGATGTGTGATGTGTTAGATGACATCACTAACGAAGCTACTATTGAGCGCGTTAAAAACCAAGTGCTTGAATTATGCGCTAAGTTCCCAGTTTACGGTTAATGTCAACCGAGATTGATTAACATAAACAATGATCTATTTAACTAACGCGGATAATCTTTTCGATAAGGTTAACCTTGTAAAGTAAATAGGATAAACTTCAATGGTCGTAAGTACTCAGTGCTTACGGCCATTTTGTTTTTTATTTCAGGAGCGGATATGCATTGCCCATTTTGTAGCGCGACAGATACGAAAGTTATTGATTCAAGACTCGTGGCTGAAGGCCATCAAGTGCGCCGTCGCCGGGAATGTACTGAGTGTCATGAACGCTTCACCACTTTTGAAGGCGCCGAATTAGTCATGCCGCGGGTGATCAAGCAAGATGGCACTCGCCAACCATTTGATGAAGATAAGCTGCGTGGCGGCATGCTTCGGGCTGTTGAAAAACGCCCAGTTTCAATCGATCAAATTGAGCAAGCGTTAAGTAAGATTAAGTCCACTCTTAGAGCAACAGGTGAGCGTGAAATTGATTCGGCCATGATTGGTAATTTGATGATGGATCAATTGATGATCCTAGATAAAGTTGCCTATATCCGTTTTGCTTCAGTTTATCGCGCCTTTGAAGATGTTTCCCAATTCGGTGAAGCCATCGCCAAGCTGCAAAAATAATCTAGCTTATTTTTATTGCCGTCTTTAATTAATTGCAGTCTTACATTTGTTGGTATTGGCACTTTGTATTCTTGCCAATGATTAACCTTATTTAGCAGTTCTGAATTTTAATGACTGCTTTTTAGTTTCTAGAAGGTCTTTATGTCTCAGTGGTCAAAATGTGATATTGAAATGATGAGCCTTGCTATTTCATTAGCTGAAAAAGGCCGTTATACCACACGTCCAAATCCTAATGTGGGCTGCGTGATTGTCGCCAATGGCGAGATTATTGGTCAAGGCTATCATATTAAAGCGGGTGGCCCCCACGCAGAAATCCACGCCTTAAAAGATGTCGAAAATCGTCAATTACAACAGCTACTCCCTCAAGCTACAGCCTATGTCACCCTTGAACCCTGCAGTCATTATGGCAAAACCCCGCCATGTGCTAAGGCATTAATTGCAGCCAAAGTGAAGCGAGTGGTGATTGCGCAAATGGATGCGAATCCGCAAGTGGCGGGTAATGGCGTTAGCATGCTTGAAGCGGCAGGTATTAAAGTTGATGTGGGTTTGCTAACAGCTGCGGCAAGCCAACTTAATATCGGCTTTATGAAACGCATGACTACGGGATTACCTGAAATCACCATTAAGCTGGCAGCCAGTTTGGATGGTAAAACCGCGCTATCGAATGGGGTATCAAAGTGGATAACCGGCCCCGAAGCCAGAGCCGATGTGCAAAAGCTGCGCGCCCGTCATTGTGCGCTAGTGACTGGCGTTGAAACTGTGTTAGCTGACGACCCCTCTTTGAATGTGCGCTACGAGCAATTGGCTGGTGTACAAAACAGCCTTGCTGAGTCTGACCTTCAACAGCCTTTAAGAGTGGTGCTTGATAGTAAAGCAAGGCTGACTGCCGACTATAAAATGTTTACTATTGAAACGCCGATTTTGCTGGTGTCTTGTGTCGACTATCCAGCAGAAGTAAAACAAGATTTTAAGTCCCATGTTAGCTTTATCACAATAGCGGCTAATAACGATGGACGAGTTGATTTGCATGCTTTATTTACACACTTAGGCCAGCATTGTAACTCAGTATTAGTCGAGGCTGGTGCCAGCGTTGCTGGTAGTGTTATTCAAAGTAAATTAGCTGATACACTTTATTTGTACCAAGCAATGAAAATATTAGGCAGTCATGGACGCAATTTGATGCAATTAGACGACTATCAAACTATGGATCAGATTCCTGATGTACAATTAACGGATTGTCGCAGAATTGGTACAGACCAACGACTGATTTTAAAGCTTAATTCGCCAGCGAATTAACTAATGCAATTTTGTCTATCGGTCGATGCTAAGCGTGGCCCAAAAGATAACAAGTGAGTAAATATGTTTACTGGGATTATTGAAGCACTAGGTACATTAAGAAAAGTTGAGCGTAAAGGCGATGATATTCGTTTGACTGTAGCCAGTGGCAAGCTCGACTTAACCGATGTAAAACTGGGTGACAGTATTGCCACTAATGGGGTGTGTTTAACCGTAGTGCAATGTTTAGCAGATGGTTATGTTGCAGATATTTCTGCTGAAACCGTTGCCTTAACCGGATTTGCTAAATATAACGTCGGTCAAAAAGTAAACCTTGAAAAAGCGGTGACCCCAACGACCCGATTAGGCGGCCATATGGTTAGCGGTCATGTGGATGGTATTGCCACAGTGGAGCAGCGCCTTGTGCGTGGCCAAGCCATTGAGTTTTGGCTGGCAGCTCCCGCTGAGTTATCTCGTTATATTGCTCATAAAGGTTCGATCACCATTGATGGCGTTAGCTTAACGGTAAATGAAGTTGATCAGCACAGATTCAGATTAACCATAGTGCCTCACACTGCAGCTGAAACCACCTTATTAGCTTTACAAGCGGGTCATAGCGTCAACATCGAAGTTGACCTTATTGCACGTTATCTTGAACGCTTAATGAAAGTAGAACAAAAGCCAGCCACTGAAAGTGGTGTCACAATGGAATTGTTGGCAAGTGCTGGATTTATGCGATAACTGATTATTACTGGTAAATATTATTACCGGAGCATATTTACTCTATATCGCTGATATAGACAAAACAATATAAAGGTCTTAGCAATGGCATTACATAGTATAGAAGAGATCATCGAAGACATTCGTCAAGGTAAGATGGTTATCTTGATGGACGATGAAGACAGAGAGAACGAAGGTGATCTTATCATGGCGGCCGATAAGGTGACGCCAGAGGCCATTAATTTTATGGCGACCTTTGGCCGTGGACTGATTTGCCAAACCATGACTAAAGAGCGTTGCCAGCAACTGAACTTGCCGTTAATGGTTACCAACAATAATGCTCAGTTCTCAACAAATTTTACCGTTTCCATTGAAGCGGCAACGGGGGTCACAACGGGCATTTCAGCCCATGATCGCGCTGTAACCGTTCAAGCGGCTGTTGCTAAAGATGCTAAAGCATCAGATTTAGTTCAGCCTGGTCATATTTTTCCACTTATGGCACAAGATGGCGGGGTGTTAATTCGCGCCGGTCACACAGAAGCGGGTTGTGATTTAGCCCGTCTTGCAGGCTGCGAGCCATCTGGCGTGATAGTTGAAATTCTTAATGATGATGGCACTATGGCCCGTTGTCCAGATCTTGAAATCTTTAGTGAAAAGCACGGTATTAAAATGGGCACCATTGCCGATTTAATTGAATACCGCAACACCAAAGAAACCACGGTTGTGCGTGAAGCTGAATGTAAATTGCCAACGCGTTTTGGTGAGTTCAATATGGTGACTTTCAGAGACACCATCGATAATCAGCTACACTATGCCTTATTGAAAGGTGACGTTGAAGAAAACTGCCTAGTACGGGTACATTTACAAAATACCTTTAATGACTTATTCCACTCTGAACGCGATCAAAAACGTAGCTGGCCACTTGAAAACGCCATGGAGCGTATTGCATCAGATGGTGGTGTATTAGTACTGTTGGCGAATCACGAGCATTCAAGTGACATGCTCGCCAAGGTCAAAGCCTTTGAAGCGGAAGATAACGGTCAAGCGCCTACAGCTGCTAAATGGCAAGGAACCTCGCGCCAAGTCGGTGTTGGCTCGCAAATTCTTTCAAATTTAGGTGTGAGCAAAATGCGTTTATTAAGTTCACCCAAGCGTTATCACTCTCTGTCAGGGTTCGGTTTAGAAGTAACTGATTATATTGCAGAATAATTCACTAACTTAGTGAAGTTAACATTTATCAATAATTGCACAGGACTCAGGGCATTTGGCTGTGGTATTATACCGCCACTTTTGCCCAGAGCCGGGTGCTTTAGCTAATTTAGGTAAGATAATGATCGTAGTTGAAGGTAATATCGAAGCAAAAAATGCCAAAGTGGCGATCGTAGTATCGCGTTTCAATAGTTTTCTTGTTGAGAGTCTGCTTGATGGCGCATTAGACACACTAAAACGTTTAGGTCAGGTAAATGACGACAACATTACTGTTGTTCGTGTTCCTGGCGCTGTTGAATTACCACTTGCTGCACGTCGAATTGCTGCTAGTGGAAAGTTTGACGGTATTGTTGCACTTGGTGCAGTAATTCGTGGTGGTACTCCGCATTTTGATTTAGTTGCTGGTGAATGTAACAAGGGTCTTGCTCAAGTCGCTTTAGAGTATGATATCCCAGTTTCATTTGGCGTTTTAACCACTGATACCATCGAGCAAGCAATTGAACGCTCTGGTACTAAAGCTGGTAACAAGGGCACTGAAGCTGCACTTGGTTTACTAGAAATGGTTAACGTTCTGCAAGAATTAGAACAACAGTTAGTATAGTAGTAGGAAAAGTAATGAAGCCTTCAGAGCGCCGCAAGGCACGCCGTTTAGCTGTTCAAGCTATTTATTCATGGCAGTTAAGCAAGAACAATGTTGCTGATGTTGAACATGAATTTTTAACTGAACAAAACATTAACGGTGTTGATGTAGCTTATTTTCGTGAATTGCTATCAGGTGTAGCCACGAAAGCAACTCAACTTGATGATCTGCTAAAGCCTCATTTAGATCGTGATATTGAAGATGTATCACCCGTTGAGAAAGCCATTGTGCGTTTAGCAGCTTATGAATTAACTTATCGTAAAGATGTGCCATATAAAGTGGCCATTAACGAAGGTATCGAATTAGCGAAAGCGTTTGGTGCTGACGATAGTCATAAGTTTGTCAATGGTATGCTAGATAAGCTTGTTACTCGTAAGTAATGAATGAAAACGGTATCTTCGGATACCGTTTTTGTATGTAACGCTTTTTTCTACAAAATAATAGGTGGGCGGTTATCCGCACCAGATTATATCGTGAAAGAATTCCAACTTATCGAACAATTTTTCCGTGATAAAGGTCAGCAACGTCGAGATGTGCATTTAGGCATTGGCGATGACTGTGCATTAGTCCAACCGGCGGAAAACACATCTATTGCCATATCTTGCGACACCCTAGTCGAGAATGTCCATTTTTTACCGACAATGCCAGCTTATGAGCTTGGCTATAAATCTGTAGCGGTAAATTTATCCGATCTTGCTGCCATGGGCGCAGATCCGGCGTGGATGACGTTAGCGCTAACCTTGCCAGATGTTGATAATGAGTGGTTAGCGCAATTTAGCCAAGGGCTATTTGAAGCGGCTGAATATTACAGTGTTAGTCTGATCGGTGGTGATACCACCCGCGGGCCTCGCTGCATCAATATTACTATTCATGGTCAAGTGCCAACCGGTAAAGCATTAACCCGTAGTGGCGCGAAAATTGGTGACTGGGTGTATGTTACTGGCACTTTGGGTGACTCTGCCCTTGGGCTTGATATCCTGTTGGGCAAAAAAGAAGTCGCACATCAACATAAAGAATTTTTAATTAACCGTCACTATCATCCAACGCCTAGAATACTAGCGGGTCAAGCGCTACGCTCTTTAGCAACCAGTGCCATTGATTTATCTGACGGTTTATTTTCTGATATTCAGCACGTTTTAAAGGCATCTAATGTGGGTGCGATTATTGATGTGAATGAATTACCGCTATCGGAATCATTACAAGCATCATTGAGCCCTAATGAAGCAACTAGTTATGCGTTAACTGGTGGCGAAGATTATGAGTTGATGTTTACTGTACCAGAATCTCAACGTGGCGCTTTGGATATTGCACTGATCCACGCTGGGGTTAAATTTATTAAAGTAGGTCAAATTTGTGCCGGCGAAAAGTTACGCTTAGTGGCTGATGGCAAACCTTTTGAGCTAGAAAAAAATAGTTTTGAGCATTTCTAATGAAGTTTATTTCAACCGATCCAGCCGTTAAGAAATTAACCTTAACAAACCCTGTACACTTTTTAGCATTAGGTTTTGGCAGTGGTTTAGCCGCCAAAGCCCCAGGCACCTTTGGTACCCTTGCCGCAGTGCCGATTGTGTACTTGATGAGCTTTTTAAGCCTATCGGCTTTTATTTTTATCACGCTAATTAGCTGCCTTGTTGGTATTTATATTTGTGATAAAGCCGCTAAAGATATGGGCGTTCATGATCATGGCGCAATTGTGTGGGATGAAGTCGCAGGCTTAATGATCACCATGATTGCCGCCCCTGCTGGGGTAATTTGGTTAGTGGTTGGTTTTGCGTTATTTCGTTTTTTCGATATTTTAAAACCGTGGCCAATTCGTTGGCTCGACGCTAAAGTGCATGGCGGTTTTGGGATCATGATTGATGATGTATTAGCGGGGATTTTCTCGTTAATTTGTTTACAGTTGTTGGCTTATTATATTTAACCAATGATACTTTAATCTCTTTAAAGCTAATCCCATTAAACGTTAAGCCCACTTCATAGTGGGCTTTTTAATGGGCGATGATTAATGGATGATGCTTAAAGCTGCAAGATTATTGCAATAGCTCTCTAGCATTCGCTAAGGTATTTTCAGTTATCACATCACCCGCGAGTAGTCTTGCTAGCTCATTGACTCGCTCTTGTTTATCCAATGACTTCATATTCGTCTCAGTGCCGCCACTTTTGGTGAATTTATTCACTAGCATATGTTGGTGACCATTACCTGCAACTTGCGGTAAATGCGTCACACAGAGCACCTGAGTTGATTGACCTAAGCTGCGTAGCATTCTTCCCACAACTGCTGCAGTAGGTCCTGAAATACCTACATCCACTTCATCGAATATCAAGGTTGGTGTTGATACCTTTTTAGCGGTGATAACCTGAATACCAAGCCCAATACGTGATAATTCGCCACCAGAAGCTACTTTGGCAATGGGCTGCATCGGTTGACCGGGGTTGGTGGTAACCAAGAATTCAACTTGATCACAACCAGAAACTGATTGTAGTTCTGGGTTAAAATTCACCTCAATACAGAATCTGCCTTTGGGCATATTTAACTCTTGAATCGATTGGGTGACTAACTTATTAAGCTCTTTAGCATAGCGGTTACGGCTATGGCTGAGTTTTTGGGCGCTAATTACGTAAGCTTTTTTGCTTTCATCTACTTGCTGCTGAATTTCATCAAGCCTTGTGGCATCGTTATTAAGCTCGCTAAGTTCAGCTTTTAAAGCTTGGTGATGCTCAAACAGTTGCTCAGAGCTCACATGGTGTTTTCTTGATAATTTCATCACCTTTGAAATGCGCTGCTCAAGGTAAGCAAAGTGTTCAGGATCGAGTTCTATTCGGCTTAAATAGTCCTGAACTTCGCTGCTGCTTTCCTGCACTTGAATTAACGCTTCATTGAGCATTTGAGCAATATTACTTAGTTGTGGGTCAAACTCAGTTAGGTTTTCAGCTAAGCCCACGACCCGATTAAGTAAAGATTCAATATTGGCTTCATCGTCATCACACAGTAATTGCAGGCTGGATTGGCAGGTATCAATTAACTCTGTGCCGTTAGCAAGGCGTTTATGCTCTTGCTCAATCTCAATAAATTCACCGGCTTTAAGATCAAACTCATCAAGCTCTTCAACTTGATATTGCACTAGCTGTTTTCTGGCGATACGCTCTTGCTGATTTTGTTGTAATTGTTTCAGTTCATTTTCGATTAACTTACAGCGTTGATAGCTTTTGCTTACCCCATCAAGCAATAATTTATGGTTGGCGTAGCTATCAAGAAGGGTCAGTTGATGCTCGCTTTTTAACATTGCATGATGCGCGTGTTGGCCGTGAATACCGACAAATAATTGCCCTAGAGATTTAAGCTGGGCTAACGGAACTGGATTACCATTTATATAGGCACGTGAGCGGCCATCGGCATTAATTGTTCTTCTTAAGATACATTCGTCTTCGACATCAAGGTCATTGTCCTCTAGCCAGCGCTTAGCAAATGGCACATCATCTAAGCTAAAGCGGGCACTCACTTCGGCTTTGGTTGCACCTGGTCTAACGCTATTGGCATCTGAGCGATTACCAAGGCATAAGCCCAGGGCATCAATAGCAATGGATTTACCAGCACCGGTCTCACCAGTAATGCTGGTCATGCCAGCTTTAAAGTCGAGTTCTAGAAAACGTACAATTGCGAAATTATTAATGCTTAATTGGCACAGCATAATCAATCCTTGTGTGAATAACCATCAAACCACTGTATCTGCATACAGTTTACACTGTTTTTATATACAGTAAAGTACTGTATAAAAAATGGTGCTGATTTTTTATACGAGGATTAAACCAAGGCGCTTAAGATTTTTTCAATAATGGGCAAACTAATAAAGGTGGCTGTAGTGCTGATCAATATGCACTTGGCACTTGATAAGGCATAGATTTGGTAACGCTGTGCCAGTAAGTAAACACTTGCTGCTGTCGGCAGTGCCGCCAGAATGACGCCCATAAAAACTAGCTCAGACTCCACCTTAAAATAGCTTAATAAAACATAGGCAAATAACGGCTGGACAATGAGTTTTAAACTATTCAGCAAGCTCATTTCAAGGGCGATATTATGTTTTTTAGGCCCAGCTTTTGCGCCGCGATGCATGGCTTTAGCTAACACCATGCCAATGGCAAATAAGGCGCAGGGGCTAGAGGTGTTTCCGATTAACCGAAACATCATGCTGATACTGTCAGGTAGGTTTATTTTGAGCGCTGATACCAATACCCCTAGGGCGCAACCAATAACGATGGGGTTGGTGATTAATGCGTTGAGCATAATCATAATAGGATGACGTTGTTGGGTTTTATTCACCGCAAGTTCCATGCTCACCAGTGCAAATGCGAACATGATAATGGACAGTAGACTGGCAATGGCTGCGGTGGCGATGGCTTGATTGTTATCAGGATACAAGTTCATCATTAAAGGGATCCCAATAAAGGCGGTATTACCAAAACTGGTGTTTAGGCCTCTAATTGCAGCTAGCGCGGGCTGTTTATTGTCTGCAAGGGTTGAGATGATCACTGTAATACAATATGTGCCCGCCATAGCGAGGCCAAAGGCGAATATAAATCCCCATTGCAGAATATCGCTAATGTCAGTTTCGGCCAGTGCAATAAATAAAATAGCAGGGAAGGCGATATAGTAGACGTATTTATTTAGCGCCGAGTCACTATCTTGGGGGAGTAATTTAAGTTTCTGGACACTAAAGCCAATAACCATGATGCCAAAAACAGCGATAAGTGGGGTTAGGATACTAGGCAAGCTTGATTCCTTTTTAGGACCTTGAATGACATATCAATAATGTGGGCGTTGGATATCTTACTTTAATGGCGCCAATAAGATATTAGATAAAGGTAAGGTATGAGATGAATCTAAGCTATTCAAATAAGTTAAGTTTTTAAATTAAACTAAGATAAGAAAAACTGCATAGATCTGATACGACAAGGAGGATGTAAATGTTGCCCATCAGGTTGGCATTAGAGTATAAAGCTATCTGTTAGCGGTATCTTTAATAAGGGCATGATGACAGGCCCTTATTAAAGAGTGCTATTGCTACTTAAAGAGTGCTATTGCTACTTAAAGAGTGCTATTGCTACTTTAAAAGTATCATTGCTGCAGACTGATGCCGATATTAGACACGCCAGCATCAATGATTTCTTTGCGTAATTCCTTAATGAATTCAGGTGTGATTTTTGTTGTTTCTTCAATCACATCTAATAACATTCCTTGTAAGTGCTTCTCTTCTTGCATTACAGGATGGTTAAATACGAACTCTTCTACAACATCTTCATTCATGACGTCTTCAAGTTCTTCAATGCTAATGGCTTCAATATAGTTGGCCACTGTACTTGATGATAATTTACTGACGTTGGTAATATCTTCTTCGATTTTAGCTTGTATGCCACCGAGTAAAGTCGATAACGCTACAGCAGCATCCATTGCAGGATAAACACCGTAGGCTTCAAAATCTGCAGGCTCAGGGGTATTTTCATCTAAACGCTGTAAGTGAATATCGTAATTAAACTTAAGCTTTTTATCGTATTGTGATTGCCAAAGTAAATCCAATACTGTGCTTAATACTTTAGGCTCACCAAACTCACACACTTCGGAGAAAAGGGCGTAATTGGGCAGCATGCGCTGACATAGCGCGGTCGCAAAAAGTTGCTTTTGAGGTAATGACAGCGCTTTTAAACGCTTAAAAAAACCGGGTTTATTGCTCATAGGGAACATCCGCTGATAACTGTGATATCACTTGATTTGCTGCTGATTCTACCTTAGTTAGCTCGTCAAGTAACTCAAGTATTTCAGGTTCTAAGTCTTCGATGTTGGTTTTGTGCTTTAACGCAGACTCTAATTCTTGGCAAAGTTTTTGGGTGTTGGGCACCCCACAATAACAACTCGCTCCATGAAGCTTATGCACGGTTTGCAGCATAAGCGAACTATTGCTGCTTTTTAATGCCGTTTCTATGTTGCTGACACTTTCAGGCAGTGAGTCCACCAACATTTGCAGCATCTCTAATGCTAAATCCGGTTTTTGATTGGTTTGTGCTAAGCACAGCTCCCAATTAAGGGTATGCATATCAAAGTGGGTAAATTTAGGTTTATTTATCCAGCGATCAATCACCCCTTTTAATGCCGCTTCATCAATGGGTTTTGGCAGATAACCGTCCATGCCGCTACCTAAAATTAATTCTCGCTCTTCAGCGATAGCGTGGGCTGTTACCGCAATAATAGGTGTATTGCGGTTAAGTGAGTCTTGGCGGATAAGTTTGGTTGCTGTAACCCCATCAGTGCCGGGCATTTGAATGTCCATAAAGATAACATCGAAGGCTTGTTTTTGGGCATAGCTCACGGCTTCATCACCGTTATTGACAGAGATGACATTAACCACCAACTCTTTCAGTAGGGTATCGATTAGCTTTAAGTTAGCAAGGTTGTCATCAACAGCAAGTACGCTCAAATTCTTGCGCTCATACACAGTCGCGGGTAGTGACTCGGTTAATAGCGCTGTTTGAGTGGGTGGATGAATTAAGTGGTTAGCCAACTCGTAGTCACTCACTGGCATACTGAGTAAAATATCGCTATTAGGCCTCAATGCTTGGTTTAATATTTTTTGCTGCTCGATGCAATCATGAAGCAAGACTAAACATGAGGTCTTTTCCCTCGCCATGCTTAAACAGCTTAATAACTGCTCTTTATCACTAAAGCCATGGCAGTTAAGCAGAATATAATCGTAATGCACTTTGCTTGATGAAAGCGTTGACTCTAAATGGCTAATTTGGCCAACAGTGGTTAAATGTAGCCCCCACGCTTCAAAGCGGCGATTGAGCATATCGCGGCTTAGCTCTCTTGATTCAAATAACAACAGGGTTTTATTACGTAAAGAGTCCAAATGCAGCACTTCACCAATATGAAACTGGCTTAATTCCAATGGCAGCATGAACCAAAATGTTGAGCCTTGATTTGGAATTGAGGTAAAGCCAATTTGGCCGCCCATTTGGTTAATCAAACGTTTGGTGATCACTAAGCCCAAGCCGGTACCACCAAAGCGGCGTGAAATAGACGAGTCTGCTTGGCCAAAGGCCTGGAACAGATATTCTTGCTGACTTTCATCAATACCAATACCGGTATCAATTACTTCACAGCGCAGGGTGATATTTTCATCTTTTTGGCCTACAAGATGAATTTTCAAAATAACGCTACCTTGATCGGTAAACTTAATCGCATTGCCCAATAGGTTCGTCATGATTTGTGCAACCCGCATCGCATCACCGCTGACACTTTCAGGCACGTTGTCGTCAATATCAATAATCAGTTCGATGTCTTTTTCTTGAGCGCTGCCGGCCACAATGCTGACGGTTTCAGAAATGGTTTCCCGCAGGGCGAATGGCATTTTCTCTAAGACCATTTTACCGGCTTCTAATTTGGAGAAATCCAGAATGTCATTAATGATCCCCAGTAAGTTACTGGCGCTTCGTTCAATGGTTTTTATGTAATCTAACTGACTTGAGTGCAGCGGCGTTTTAATTAACTGCCGAGAAAATCCAATCACACCGTTTAGTGGTGTTCTTAATTCATGGGACATATTTGCTAAGAACTCTGATTTAATGCGACTGGCTTCAAGGGCGCGCTTTTTGGCTAAATCAAGCTCGACGTTTTGGATTTCAATTTGTTCAAGGGTTTCCCGTAAATCAGAGGTCGCTTGGTCAATGTTTTGCTGCATTTCATCGTGATATTCTGACAATGAACTAGCCATGGCATTAATGCCGCGCTTAAGTAAATCTAGCTCGCCGATTAATTGTCCATCAAGACGGGTGTCTAACTTACCTTCACGAATTTTTGCTACTACTCTTACCATTTCAGTAATGGGGTAGTTAACATGCTTAACCAAACGGAATGTGAAAAACAGATTCAGCTGCACCCCAATTAATACAATGACAAATGCGGCAATGGCGGCACGGTGTTGCTCAAGTAAGGCATTTTCTTTATTGAGTAATATTGAGATATACCCCAATATTTGTTGCCCTTCAGCATTGGTGATAATTTTTCTTGGGCCGTTGGCGGGCGAAATTGTCACCTCTTGCGGGTTAGTTTGTTGATTAACGCCGGTATAAGACATAATCGGCACCCGTATCACCATGGTGTCGTCGATGGTTTCATACTGAGTCGAAATTAAAGACTTTAACGCTGCTGTATAGCGCATACTCTCAAAATCTTTATGGTAGTGAGATGTTACAAATAATTGATTTTCATCATCAAAAATAGCAATTGAGTGAATAAGGGCAGAGTTGTTTAATTGCGATGCTGCCAGTAAACGTTTGCTGGCTTCTCTGTCTTCAGTGACCAGTCCGAACTCGCTGGCAATGGCCAAAGGCTCGACAATACTTCTACCTTGATTGATTAAGGTCTCTTCGAGTTCATAAAAACGGTTTATGGTGAAGTAACTTCCAAGTAGAATACCCACCATGACCGTTGGCGCTAACGCAAGTACCAGTACCCAAGAGCGAAGACTGTATTTGGTCATGTTGTTAGCATTTTTCATCGTGAAGACATTATTCCTAAAGACTTTTTATCTATGATGAGGACTAGACTGCCAGAAACAGAGCCGTCTTGACTAGTCATTTATTCAATACCTGAGGCCAAAATGGCACAATTTTTTAAAGCAAAACCAAACAAAACTAAACAACTGTCGGCCAAGTTGACTTTAACGGTATCACAACTTGATCATCTCGGTGCAGGTATTGCTCAACATGACGGCAAAGTGGTATTTATTCCTGGGGCTCTGCCCGGTGAAACGGTAACCGCGCAATTAATTGAACAAAAGAAAAAGTACGCTAAAGCTAAGCTGCTTAAAATTCAAATCGCAACCGATAAAAGAGTCGCGGCGCAATGCCCTCATTATCAGCAATGTGGTGGCTGCGACTTACAACATATGAGCATTGATGCGCAGCGCGAATATAAGCAAGATGCACTACAAAATTTAATGGGTAAGTTAGCGGTCAATATTGATGACAAGATCATGACTTCAATGATAACCGGTGAGCAATGGCATTATCGTCGTCGCGCACGGCTAGCTTCGTTATTTGATAAAAAGACGAAGCATTTACAATTAGGCTTTCGAGCTGCCAATAGCAATAATATCGTTGATATTAAGCAGTGCGATGTATTGGCTGTAGCATTGTCGGCATTGATTGAACCCTTCTCAAACGTGCTTAATCAGTTACAAGCTAAAATGACACTCGGTCACCTTGAACTCACTGAAGCTGAAAATGGCATATTTGCAGTACTTAGAATCACCAAAGCATTGAAAACCGATGATGAGCAGCGCCTGAAAGCGTTTGCTTTGGAGCATCAAATGCAGTTGTTAGTGCAAGATAATGATGGCGAACTGCGTTCGCTAGTCAGTGACGACCATATTGAATTACCCAAATATTTGTTAGCTAACGGCCAAGTCGAATGTCGATTTAGCCCGGGAAATTTTGTGCAGGTCAATGCTGATATTAACCAGCGTATGGTCGCACAGGCCATCGAGTGGCTAGATCCACAACAAGATGAACGAATTTTGGATTTATTTTGTGGGGTAGGTAATTTTAGTTTGCCCCTTGCTACCCAAGCCGCTGATGTTATTGGTGTTGAAGGCGTACCTGAAATGGTTACGCAGGCGAAACAAAATGCTGCTGATAACAACTTAACCAACCTGAGTTTTTTTCACGCTGATTTAAGTGCGGATTTATCTCAAGCCTCTTGGCTGGGCAAAATTGATAAACTATTGCTCGATCCTGCCAGAGCGGGGGCGTATGAAAGTTTGCAATGGTTATCTAAAATGAAGCCTAAAAAAGTGGTGTATGTGTCATGTAATCCGGCAAGTTTAGCCAGAGACAGCCAAGTATTAATCGAACAAGGCTATCAGCTTAAAAAACTAACCATGTTGGATATGTTTCCACAAACTCATCATATCGAAGCGATGGCATTGTTTGAAATTAAATAACTTGCTGCGCTGGCGTGGCAAACCAGTAAAATCAACTGTTTTTACTGCCAACTCAAACAGAAATACTGTTTGAAGATGACATTTTTTAAATTGATTAATATTAATTTGACATAAATAACTGAATGCTCAAGATGAAAGCATTAGAGTAAATAACACATCAACACAGATTCAGTTATTTGTACGCGTAAAAGTCAGTACCAATAAGGAAGTTAATTATGGTCTCAGTTCGAGAAGCACATTTTAATCTAGCCGATTTTAATATCGACGAATGGGTTATGCGTTATATCGATAACGCCGAAGAAGCCCTATTGTTACGGGATCTGATCCTGTATCTAGATATGTTGCCAACGAAATCTCCCGATGTACATCGGGCCTTGCTTGAGCGCGCCCGTGAAATGGTGGAAATTCTAGCGCCATTGAATATGGATATCGAGACCTTACAAGCTTCATTATTATTTATTGCTCATGATGCCGGTATTTTATCAATTGAAACAATTGAAGAAAAATATGGCGCTAGCTTAAGCAAGCTAGTGGCAAGCGTGGTGACCATGGAGGCTATTGGCGCCTTAAAAGTCAGTCCTGACTCTCGAACCGCCGAGCCGCAAATCGATAATATTCGTAAAATGTTATTGGCCATGGTCGAAGATGTACGCGCGGTAGTGGTTAAGCTTGCTGAGCGGGTAGCGCTACTTCGTGAAGTTAAAAATGCCGATGAAGAAACCCGGGTATTGTTGGCAAGAGAAGTGGTCGATATCTACGGCCCGCTTGCCAACCGTTTAGGAATTGGGCAATTAAAGTGGGAATTAGAAGATATCTCGTTTCGCTACCTGCACCCGACAGTTTACAAAGATATTGCCAAACAGTTAGATGGTAAACGTGTCGACAGAGAAGTGTTTATCGATAAGTTTGTTACCCAGCTGCAACAGCGTCTGGATAATGACCAAATCCGCGCGAAAGTCTATGGCCGCCCGAAACACATCTATAGCATCTGGCGTAAGATGAAAGGCAAAGACTTGAAGTTTGATGAGCTGTTTGATGTGCGCGCGGTGCGTATTGTCACAGAACGCCTCCAAGATTGTTATGGTGCTTTAGGTGTCGTGCATACCCTTTGGCATCATATTCCCCGTGAGTTTGATGATTATGTGGCCAACCCTAAACCCAATGGTTACCAATCAATTCATACCGTGGTCGTTGGCCCTGAAGGTAAAACGGTAGAGATTCAAATTCGTACTGAAGCTATGCATCAGGACTCAGAACTTGGGGTCGCAGCCCATTGGAAGTACAAAGAAGGCTCTGCTGGTGGCAAGCAAAGTGGCTATGAAGAAAAAATTAATTGGCTACGTAAAATTTTGCTGTGGCAAGAAGATGTTGCTGAAACCGGAAACCTGGTTGATGAAGTCCGCAGCCAAGTATTTGAGGACAGAGTCTATGTGTTTACCCCTAATGGCGAAGTGGTTGATTTACCATTAGGCTCCACCGTGCTCGATTTTGCTTACTACATTCATTCCCATGTGGGCCATAAATGTATTGGCGCCAAAGTCGATGGCCGTATTGTGCCCTTTACTTATCAAGTTGAAACCGGTGAGCGTATTGAAATCATTACCTCAAAGCATCCTAATCCGAAGCGCGATTGGTTAAATCCAAATTTAGGCTACATCAAGTCGTCTCGCTCTCGCTCGAAAATTCAGCATTGGTTCAAGCAGCAAGACCGCGATAAAAACATGGTGGCAGGGAAAGAATTACTTGAGGCTGAACTTAACCGTGTCTCACTTCATTTAAAAGATGCCAAAGTTGCGGTTGAGCGCTTTAATATGAACTCCATGGATGACATGTTAGCGGCTATTGGTGGCGGTGATTTACGCTTAAACCAAGTGGTGAATTACATTGAAACCAGTTTACGCAAAACTGAAGTGACCGAACAAGAGATTGTTGAAGAGCTCATTAAACGCTCGAATCCGAAACCAGCCCGTAAAGGCAAAGGTCAGGTAGAAGTAAATGGTGTTGGTAATTTATTAAGCCATATTGCCAGCTGCTGTAAACCGGTACCGGGTGATGAAATTTTTGGTTATATCACCATGGGCCGCGGCGTGTCAGTGCACCGCAGTGACTGCTCACAGGTTAAAGAGCTAATGCGCGCCCATCCAGAGCGCAGTGTCGAAGTGGTGTGGGGAGAAAACTATTCTGGCGGTTATCGGATTAAAGTACGGGTGATAGCTCATGATCGCAGTGGTTTACTGCGAGATGTCACCACAGTACTGGCGGCTGAAAAGTCCAATGTGATGGCAATGAGTTCAACCTCTGATGAAAAAAACCAAACTGCTACCGTTGAGCTAGAACTTGAACTGTATAACCTCGATGGCTTGTCACGGATATTATCAAAATTAGGCCAAGTTGAAGGTGTGACCGAAGCCAGACGATTATAGTATTAAATCCCAACGGCGCACTTTAGTGTCAAAAGATAAGGTGATAAATCGAAAGGTTTGTCACCTTTATTTTAACTTATCAGCCAGTTTAGGCCATATCATTGAGAAATAGACCATGTCAGCAAATACCCTAAAGCAAGCTAACGATATTATGCAGCCTTTATTAACAATTATGGAAAAACTGCGGGATCCTGAAACGGGTTGCCCTTGGGATAAACAGCAAAGCTTCGAGACTATTGTTCCTTTTACCCTTGAAGAAGCTTATGAGGTTGCCGATGCCATCGAGCAAGCTGATTTAGATTCGCTGCCAGATGAGCTGGGTGATTTGTTGTTTCAGGTGGTGTTTTACTGTCAGCTCGGTAAAGAACAAGGCTTATTTGATTTTGCCACTGTGGTGGATAAAATTTGCGACAAATTAACCAGAAGACATCCCCATGTGTTTAGCGGCGACAACCTTGGCACTAGCGCTGAACAAGTCAAACTTGTTTGGGATGAAATTAAGCAGCAAGAAAGGCTCGCGAAAAGCCAACACTCGATACTTGATGACATTCCAGTAGCAATGCCAGCACTGAACCGAGCGATAAAAATTCAAAAGCGGGTTGCAAAGGTGGGCTTTGATTGGGCTGATTTAGCCCCTGTGGTGGCAAAGGTTCATGAAGAAATCGATGAGGTCATGGCAGAGGCGCAGCACTTAGAAGCCAATAAAGACGAATATTACCCCAAGGTGGTTGATGAAATGGGCGACTTATTATTTGCTGTTGCCAATATGGCAAGACACTTAGGGGTTGAGCCAGAGCAGGCATTAAGGCTTGCTAATCAGAAGTTTGAACGTCGCTTTAAAGGGGTAGAGCAATATGCTGCACAAAGTGGCAAGGCGTTTGAACAGCACTCACTTGAAGAGCTCGATAGCTATTGGGATCAAGTTAAAATGGCAGAGAAAAGTCAGCAGCTTAGTAAAGATTAATCTGCGCACTTGGCAAACATTAGGATGATATTGAATTCAACGCTATGAAAATTAGGGTTAAATTATGACCATGATTTAACTTTGGCTTAATATCAATTTTATGCGTTTATTGTTTGTTGTTAGCGCGCTATTTTGGTAGAATGTCGCCCCGTCCTAGTGCTTTCTTACAAGCACGTTATTTTCAATCTCACATTCTCAGGTTCAGCATGACTACAAGGTATATCTTCGTTACTGGTGGCGTTGTTTCATCACTAGGTAAAGGCATTGCAGCAGCTTCATTAGCAGCAATTTTAGAGGCGCGTGGCCTCAATGTAACCATTATGAAACTTGACCCATACATTAACGTTGACCCTGGCACCATGAGCCCGACTCAGCATGGTGAAGTATTCGTTACTGAAGATGGTGCTGAAACCGATTTAGACTTAGGTCATTACGAGCGTTTCATTCGAACCAAGATGAACCGTCGTAATAACTTCACTACCGGTCGTATCTACGAGCAAGTGCTACGTAAAGAGCGTCGTGGTGATTATTTAGGTGCCACCATTCAGGTGATCCCGCACATCACTAATGCAATTAAAGAAAAAGTACTTGAAGGCGGCGAAGGTCACGATGTTGCTATCGTAGAAATTGGCGGCACAGTAGGCGATATCGAGTCATTGCCTTTCTTAGAGTCAATTCGTCAATTAGGTGCTGAGCTAGGACGTGATCGCACATTATTCATGCATTTAACCTTAGTGCCGTTCTTAGGTGCTGCAGGTGAAATTAAAACTAAGCCAACACAACACTCTGTTAAAGAATTGCGTTCAATTGGTATCGCGCCAGACGTATTAGTTTGTCGTGGCGACCGTGCTATTCCTGCTAATGAAAAAGCGAAAATCTCGCTATTTTGTAATGTAGAAGAAAAAGCCGTTATCTCATTAAAAGATGTCGACAGTATTTATAAGATCCCAGCGTTATTGCGCTCTCAAGGTCTTGATGAGTTAGTGGTTAAACGTTTTGGTATCGATTGTAATGATGCTGATTTGTCTGAGTGGGAAAATGTTATTTATCAAGAAGCTAATCCAAATGGTGAAATTACCATTGGTATGGTGGGTAAATACATCGAACTACCAGATGCTTATAAGTCTGTGAATGAAGCACTTAAGCATGCAGGCCTTAAAAACCGCCTAACAGTGAATATTCAGTATGTTGATTCACAAACAGTAGAAGCTAAAGGCGCTGAAGTACTAGAAGGTTTAGACGGTATTTTGGTTCCTGGTGGCTTCGGTGAGCGTGGTGTTGAAGGTAAAATCTTTGCGGCGCAATATGCCCGTGAAAATAACATTCCATACTTTGGTATTTGTTTAGGTATGCAAGTGGCATTGATCGAGTTTGCTCGACACGTTGCTAAGCTTGAAGGGGCTCATTCAACTGAGTTTAAACCAGAAACAGAACATCCAGTCATTGGTCTGATCACAGAATGGATCAATGAAGAAGGTAATGTTGAGCTGCGCCATGAAGCGTCAGATTTAGGTGGCACTATGCGTTTAGGCGCACAGTTATGTCATTTAGCTGAAGGTTCTAAAGCCGCTGCAGCATATAACTCTACTACTTGTGTTGAACGTCATCGTCACCGTTTTGAAGTGAACAACAACTATGTTGATCGCTTAGAAAAAGCTGGCCTGGTATTTAGTGGTTTGTCATCAGATCGCAAATTAGTGGAAATGATTGAGCTTCCTAATCACCCTTGGTTTGTAGCAGGTCAATTCCACCCTGAATTCACTTCAACACCTCGTGATGGTCATCCATTATTTGAAGGTTTTGTTGCTGCTGCTGCGATTCATCAAAAAGGTGAAGCTGAGTAATTAAAAATAAAGCCACTGATAATCATATCAGTGGCTTTTTTTTATCTGGTCAATTTTTTATCTGCTAATTAATAGATGTGACCTAGGTAGTTGCCGCTTAACGATAATCGGTCTATGCTATGGCTTCAGTTGACCTTTTATTACCAAACTGAAAGTGAAATACCAATAATTGCGCAATTATTAATAAATTGTCGGTGTTTATTGGTATTGATTTTCTATTTTAATATTTAACTTACATATATTGAGGGAATTATGGCTAACATTATTAACGTCATTGGTCGTGAAATCATGGATTCACGCGGTAACCCAACGGTAGAAGCTGAGGTTCACCTTGCTGACGGTTCTATCGGTATGGCTGCTGCACCATCGGGTGCATCAACAGGTTCTCGTGAAGCACTTGAGTTACGTGATGGCGACAAAGCACGTTACTTAGGTAAAGGTGTTCTTAAAGCTGTTGAAGCTGTAAATGGCCCAATCGCTGAAGCGTTAAAGGGGAAAGATGCACTAGCACAAGCTGAGCTTGATCAAATCATGATTGACTTAGATGGCACAGAAAACAAAGCTAAGTTTGGCGCAAACGCTATCCTAGCTGTTTCTCTTGCTGCTGCTAAAGCGGCTGCTGTTTCTAAGAAAGTACCTTTATACGCTCACATTGCTGATCTAAACGGTACTTCTGGTGTTTACTCTATGCCTCTTCCAATGATGAACATCATCAATGGTGGTGAGCACGCTGATAACTCAGTAGACATTCAAGAATTCATGATCCAGCCTGTTGGCGCAGCTAACTTCCGTGAAGGCCTTCGTATGGGCGCTGAAGTATTCCATAGCCTTGCTAAAGTTCTTAAAGCTGGTGGCCACTCGACTGCTGTTGGTGATGAAGGTGGTTTCGCGCCAAACCTTGAGTCTAACGAAGCTGCACTTGCTGCAATCAAAGTGGCTGTTGCAAACGCAGGTTACGAGCTAGGTAAAGACATTACTTTAGCGATGGATTGTGCTGCATCTGAGTTCTTTGATAAAGAAGCCAACATCTACGATCTTAAAGGTGAAGGCAAGAAATTCACCTCTGAAGAGTTTAACTACTTCCTTAAAGATTTGACTGAACAGTACCCAATCGTATCTATCGAAGACGGTCTTGACGAGTCTGACTGGGATGGTTTCGCACACCAAACTAAGCTTCTAGGTGATAAAATTCAATTAGTAGGTGACGATTTATTCGTAACTAACACTAAGATCCTTAAGCGTGGTATCGACAACGGTATTGCTAACTCAATCCTAATCAAATTTAACCAAATTGGTTCGTTAACTGAAACGTTAGCAGCAATCAAAATGGCTAAAGATGCGGGTTTCACCGTGGTTATCTCTCATCGCTCAGGTGAAACTGAAGATGCAACTATTGCAGATCTTGCTGTAGGTACTGCTGCTGGCCAAATCAAAACCGGTTCATTAAGCCGCTCTGATCGCGTTGCTAAGTACAACCAACTGCTACGTATCGAAGAAGCATTAGGCTCAAAAGCACCGTATAACGGTCTTAAAGAAGTCAAAGGCCAAGGTTAATTTTCCTTGAGCTAAAAAAAGGCCACCACTAGGTGGCCTTTTTTGTTGTACTATAGTGGGATTAATCATTAATTTCGCCACATTATACCTATGAAAAGCCTATTACTATTACTTTTGATCTTAGTCGGTTTATTACAGTATCGATTATGGCTGGGCGAAAATAATTTATCCCAATATATGAATCTGAAAAAACAGATTGCCAGCCAACAAGCCAGTAACGATAAACTCATCGCTAGAAATCAAATTTTAAAAGCGGAAATCATCGATTTAAAACGCGGCACAGAAGCGATTGAAGAACGTGCTCGAAATGAGTTAGGCATGGTAAAAGAAGGTGAAACTTTTTATCGCGTCGTTGGCAACAACCCTCGAAATAATGCTACTTTTGGTCAATAACATCCTATGAACGTTGAGAATCAATCTGTTATCGCGATTGTCCCTGCTGCCGGTATTGGTGCAAGGATGGGGGCGACTATTCCTAAACAATATTTAGCTCTAGGTGAGCAAAGCATCTTAGCCCACACCTTAGATAGCTTGATTACTCATAAAAGAATCAAGCAAGTTATCGTAGCGCTGCACCCTGAAGACACCTTTTTTGCGACTTTATCTCAAGCAAACCACCCTAAAGTGAGCACGGTTATAGGCGGTCAAGAACGTGCAGATTCTGTATTGCGTGCTTTAGTGTCGATTGACAAAGAAACCATGGAGTCTAATTGGGCATTAGTCCATGATGCCGCGAGACCTTGCTTAACCCACAGCGATATCGATAAATTACTTAATGCTAGAGTTGACTGCCCACAAGGCGCGATTCTAGCCATGCCGGTGCGAGACACCATGAAGCGCTGTGCTAACTCAACTAATCTAATTAGTGAAACAGTATCACGTGACCATCTTTGGCATGCATTAACGCCGCAACTGTTTCCCTGCAAAAGCTTGCAGCAACATTTAAGTGATGCACTTAAACAAGGCGTGCAAATTACCGATGAAGCTAGCGCCATGGAGTGGGCTGGTGTTACCCCTGGTTTAGTCACTGGCCGCGCAGACAATATTAAAGTTACTCACCCTGATGACTTGCAGTTAGCAGCGCTGTTTTTATCTCACATAAATTCTCAAAAATAACGGTTATTATTATGTTGAATATACGCATTGGTCATGGTTTTGATGTACATAAATTTGGTAGCGATAAACCGCTGATCCTTGGTGGTGTTACTGTGCCATACGAAACAGGTTTAATTGCTCACTCTGATGGTGATGTAGTGTTGCATGCAGTAAGTGACGCCATACTTGGTGCCATGGCTTTAGGTGATATAGGTAAACATTTCCCTGATACCGATGCCGAGTTTGAAGGTGCTGATAGCAGAGTATTATTGCGCCATTGTGTTTCATTGGCACAAGCTAAACAATTTAATATAGGTAACCTTGATGTCACTGTTATTGCGCAAGCGCCAAAAATGTTGCCACACATTGAAGCCATTAGACAATGTCTGGCTGAAGACCTATGTACCCATATCGATAATATTAATGTGAAAGCCACCACCACCGAAAAACTGGGCTTTACAGGCCGCAAAGAAGGCATCGCAGTTGAGTCGGTCGTCCTTATGGTGCGAGATTAACACTGATAAACGACGATATTACGTCTATTAACGTCACGTAAGCTAATTGCACTCAATAGCTGCAATTACATCATTAGCTCATTTGAGAAGAAACATGACTCCGTTATTTTATTTATTTGGTAAGCCTGATTGCACTGCAGATCTACGCACAGTAAACAGTGACTTTATCGTTAAAGAAATGCTGCCTTTTAGCCCAACTGGCGAAGGCGAGCATCATATGATCCATGTTCGTAAAGATGGCTTAAATACCACGCAAGTGGCAGAAATTTTAGCTAAGTTTGCCAAAGTGCATCAAAAAGAAGTGACATACGCAGGCCAAAAAGACCGAAACGCTGTGACAGAGCAATGGTTTGGGGTGCGTATTCCAGGGAAAGAAACCCCTGATTGGCAATCGCTGTCTGATGAGCACTTAACCATCTTATCAAGCCAACGCCATAGTAAAAAACTGCGTATTGGCGCACTGCTGGGTAATCGGTTTGAACTGATTTTACGAAATGTGTCCGATAAAGCAGTGCTTGAGCAACGGATTTTAAAAGTGGCTGAAATAGGCGTACCTAACTATTTTGGAGAGCAGCGTTTTGGCCATAAAGGTAAAAACTTAGTTTTCGGCCAGCAAATGCTCGCGGGTAAAAAAGTTAAAGATAGAAAAAAACGCAGCATGTATTTATCTGCAGTGCGCTCTAATGTGTTTAACACTGCTGTGTCGTACCGTTTAAGTAAAAATGGTATTGCGCCTATTAATGGTGATTGTGTCATGTTAGCGGGCAGTAAAAGTTTTTTTGTCGCGCAGACATGGGATGAGGCCACAATGAAGCGTTTAGCTGACAATGACATTCAATTGTCTGCGCCATTGTGGGGCAGAGGCGAACTCCCCACTCAAGGGCTTGCATCAGTAGTTGAACAAGCTGCATTAGCTGAGTTAAGCACCGATTTAACCGGGCTTGAGCAAGCGGGTTTAGAGCAAGAACGTCGACCATTATTATTAAAGCCTCAAGCGCTAAAATACCGGTTTGAAAATGATGATGTGTTAGTCATCGAGTTTATTTTACCAGCAGGTAGCTATGCGACCTCAGTATTGCGTGAGCTACTGGATTATCAAGATGTTCAAGAAGTGCAGCGACAACAAATGGTGGCAATGCAGCAGCAAGAGCAAGCGCAGCAATTTGCAAATAGCGTTACAAATGACGCAACTAAAAGCACTCTAGAAGGTTAAGTGATGATTAACATATTGGTCAGCAATGATGACGGCGTTACAGCTCCAGGGATCAAAGCCCTAGCGGCAGAGTTAACCAAAATTGCTAATGTGTTAGTCGTGGCGCCTGATAGGAATTGTTCAGCAGCCAGTAATTCTTTGACCTTGACTAATCCATTAAGAATTAATAACTTAGAAAATGGCGCTATTGCTGTCAATGGCACACCGTCAGATTGTGTCCATTTAGCCATTAGAGAATTATGTCCAGTAGAGCCTGATATTGTGGTGTCAGGCATTAATGCTGGGGCGAATATGGGTGATGATACCCTGTACTCAGGTACGGTAGCCGCAGCAATGGAAGGACGCTTTTTAGGCCTACCTGCGATAGCGGTATCATTAGTGGGCAAAGAATTACGTCATTACGATAGTGCAGCAATCTATGCCGCTAAAATAGTGCAAGGTTTACTTGAGCATCCTATTAATAACGATCAAATATTAAATGTAAATGTGCCCGATTTACCGCTAGAACAAATCAAAGGCATGAGAATTACTCGCTTAGGCTCAAGACATAAAGCTGAAGGCATGATCAAAACTCAAGATCCTGCAGGAAGAGATATATATTGGCTTGGGCCTCCGGGCAAAGAACAAGATGCTAGCGCTGATACAGACTTTGGTACAGTTGAACAAGGTTATGTTTCAATTACTCCGCTAACGGTCGACTTAACTGCGTATGATCAGCTTGCTGACTTAGAAAACTGGATTAATAAACTATGAGCCAGGTAGCTTCAACTGTTGCCCTTAATTTAGCCAAAAAACTGCATGAAGCAGGGATCCGTAATCACACTGTGTTGCAGGCGGTATCAAATACCCCAAGGGAGTTATTTCTCGATGGGGCATTAGCCCATAAAGCTTACGAGAATACCGCTTTACCTATTGGGCAAGGCCAAACTATCTCTCAGCCTTATATTGTCGCTAGAATGACGGAGTTATTACTACAACATAACCCTGCTAGAGTGCTTGAAATTGGTACTGGTTCAGGTTACCAGGCAGCGATTTTAGCGCAACTGGTACCTCAGCTTTGCACAATTGAGCGGATCAAGGCGCTACAAATTCAAGCGAGACAACGTTTAAAGCGCTTAGATTTACATAATGTGTCTTTTAAATATGGTGACGGTTGGAAAGGTTGGACCAATAAAGGCCCATTTGATGCCATTATGGTAACAGCAGCTGCAGCATCGGTACCTGAAGCATTATTGGCGCAACTGGCTGAAGACGGCGTGCTAGTGATCCCTGTTGGCGAAGACTCGCAGCAGTTATTAAAAATCACTCGTAAACAAAATGAGTTTCAATCACAAATTATCGAAGCGGTTAAGTTTGTACCGTTAATCAATGGCGACTTAGCTTAACAGTGATGCAAGGGCGATATTTCAAAAGTATGATGGAGACAATGTTGAAGTGTCGTAATTGGCCTTGGGTTACAATTTTACTGCTGTTTATTTCAGGGTGTAGCTTTCAAGCTCACAACCCTGCACCCGTTACGAGTATTTCGAGTAATGCTGGTCAAAAATTTAATAAAGGCTCTATTACCTCTGGCAGTTACAAGGTAAAACGCGGTGATACTCTTTACTCAATTTCATGGGGCGCTGGGCAAGATTTTAATAAAATCGCTCAATATAATGGCTTAAAAGCACCTTATACCATCTATCCAGGACAAACATTAAAACTCACCAAGCCACAGCGCACTAAGCCTGCAGCCAAGCCTGCAGCCAAGCCTGCACCAAAACCGGTCGCTGTAGCGAACACCAAGTCAAAGCCTGCTAATAAAACGGTTGCAAAACAAACTTCAGCACAAAAAAAGCCAGCGACAACGACAAATCAAAATAGTACAAAAAAAGAGCTTGATCACAAAGCTAAGCCTGCGTATTCTGTAAAAACTACCCAAGACAAAACGGTTCAAATAGCGAAAAAATCTGTTTCAACCTTGCCAGATAAAGTAAGTCAGTGGAACTGGCCGACAAAAGGTAAGATTGTAGGTTACTTCTCTAGTACTCAGCAGGGCAATCAAGGCATAAAAATCGCTGGTTCCAGAGGCGATATTATCAAGGCTGCAGCTGATGGAAGAGTTGTTTATGCAGGTAATGCACTTCGGGGCTATGGCAATTTGGTCATTATTAAACACAATGATGATTATTTAAGTGCTTATGCTCATGCAGATGCAATATTGGTCAAAGAAAAGCAATATGTAAATGCTGGACAGACAGTTGCGAAAATGGGTAGTACAGGGACTAATCAGGTGATGTTGCATTTTGAAATTCGTCTCCATGGTAAGTCAGTAAACCCATTAAATTATTTACCTAAACGTTAACTGTTTAGTTCACATTAAAACGGAGAATACGCGCACGAAAATAACTTAATTTTTATCCGGTTTGGGAGAGCACCATATGAGCCAGAAACAAAATACTGCGGTAGCAGAAGAGCTTATGGATTTAGCTAAACAACCACAAGAGATTGCGCTGAAGGAGGCAAAAAATGCCAAGCCAGCACAGCAATCCGACATTGACCAACAAGTTCAAGATGATCTTCAGAAGAATCTTGACGCCACTCAACTATATTTAGGTGAGATCGGTTTTTCCCCTTTGCTTAGTGCAGAAGAAGAAGTCTTCTTTTCACGTAAAGCACTCAAAGGCTGCGAGAAGTCTCGTAACCGCATGATAGAAAGTAATCTAAGATTGGTCGTAAAAATTGCCAGAAGGTATAACAACCGAGGATTAGCATTACTGGATCTTATCGAAGAAGGTAATCTAGGGCTTATTCGAGCAGTCGAAAAGTTTGATCCGGAAAGAGGGTTTCGTTTTTCAACCTACGCGACTTGGTGGATTAGACAAACCATCGAAAGAGCGATCATGAATCAAACTCGGACCATTCGTTTGCCTATTCATGTGGTTAAAGAGCTTAATGTATACTTGCGAACGGCAAGACAGCTTGCGCAAAAACTTGATCATGAGCCGACGGCAGAAGAAATCGCAGACAAATTAGATGTCTCTACTAGCGATGTCAGTCGAATGCTAAAACTAAACGAAAAAATCACCTCTGTAGATACCCCACTAGGCGGGGATAACGATAAAGCATTGTTAGATGTTATTGCAGATGATGATTCAGTTGGACCAGATTATAAAGTACAGGATGAAGACTTATCTAATTCAATTGTCGGTTGGTTAAATGAGCTAAATACTAAGCAAAGAGAAGTATTAGCACGACGTTTTGGTTTATTAGGTTATGAACCATCGACGTTAGAAAACGTAGGGGCTGAAATTGGCTTAACACGGGAACGTGTGCGTCAAATTCAAGTCGAAGCGTTAAAGCGTTTGAAAGATGTATTAGGGGCACAAGGCCTATCAGTCGAAGCGTTATTTAGAAATTAACGCCAACCTTTTAAGCGATTAATTTACGCTTAGGGTTATTTACCTTTGAGGACACGAGTTGTCCTTTTTTGTTGGCTTTTTTTTACTCACTTTTATAGAGCCTGAGCATTATGATAGTTAATGAAGCTAGGTTCTAAGTATTAGTTATGAGTACTTAATCATTATAATTGTAATGAATGGGCCGTGATAAACAGCCCATTCAGATTTTACACTGAGCACAATTGCGCTCATCATTTACAAGTTTGATAGCCTTTTTAGTCCATAAAGCATATCAATTGCTTGTTTAGAGCAGTAATCATCAGGATTGACTTTAGGTTCTAAGTGTTAGTTAAGGGGACTAATTATTGTAATGAATGGGCCGTGATAAACAGCCCATTCAGATTTTACACTGAGCACAATTGCGCTCATCATTTACAAGTTTGATAGCCTTTTTAGTTCATAAAGCATATCAATTGCTTGTTTAGATCAGTAATCATCAGGATTGACTTTAGGTTCTAAGTGTTAGTTAAATTGTAGTGAATGGGCTGTGATAAACAGCCCATTCAGATGTTACACTGAGCACAATTGCGCTCATCACTTACAAGTTTGATAGCCTTTTTAGTTCATAAAGCATATCAAGTGCTTGTTTAGGGCTGTAATCATCAGGATTGATTTGACTGAGTTTTTCAGTCGCAGCATTCGCTTCAGCTTCAGGGATAGATAAATTTAATGCTTCTTGAATTGGCATTTGCTGGCTATTGGCCAAATCTCTACTTTCTAGCATATGCAGTTTTTGTTTAGCCGCTTTGATCACATGGGCTGGAACACCCGCTAAAGAGGCCACCTGTAAACCATAGCTCTTACTTGCCGCGCCATCTTGCACTGCATGCATAAAGGCAATAGTGTCACCATGTTCGATAGCATCTAAGTGCACATTCGCTGCTGATGGGATCTGTTCCGGCAATTGAGTCAGTTCAAAGTAATGGGTGGCAAATAGCGTTAATGCCGCCACTTTTTCGGCTAAGTATTCTGCCGCTGACCAGGCTAAAGATAAACCATCATAGGTTGAGGTGCCGCGGCCAATTTCATCCATTAACACTAAACTTTTGGCCGTTGCGTTATGTAAAATATTGGCGGTTTCAGTCATTTCTACCATGAAGGTTGAGCGCCCTGATGCTAAATCATCGGAAGCACCAATACGGGTAAATATTCTATCTATTGGACCTATCACTGCTTTTTGTGCCGGAACAAAGCTGCCGATATGTGCCATTAAGGTGATTAATGCTACTTGGCGCATGTAAGTCGATTTACCGCCCATATTAGGGCCAGTAACCACTAGCATTCTTCTTGAAGGTGCTAATTGCACCGGGTTGGCAATGAATGGACTTTGGCTGACTAGCTCAACTACCGGATGGCGACCAGCTTCAATATGAATACCAATCTCGTGAGTGATTTGCGGGCAATTATAGCCAAGGGTTTCAGCTCGTTCGGCGAAATTACTTAATACATCCAACTCTGCTGCGGACTGAGCAAATAGCTGTAACTCATGTAGTTTCGGTAGTAATAAATCAAACAGTTCTTCCCATAGTTTTTTCTCAATGGCCAACGCCTTGCCCTGACTTGAAAGTACTTTTTCTTCGTACTCTTTAAGTTCTGGGGTGATATAACGTTCAGTATTTTTTAAGGTTTGACGGCGTTGATAGCTTAACGGCACTTGATCAGATTGTAGGCGGCTGACTTCAATATAATAACCGTGCACACGGTTATAGCCGACTTTAAGGGAATTAATGCCTGTTTGCTCTTTTTCTCGCAGCTCCATTTGCACTAAATAGTCATTAGCGCCTTCACTTAAACCGCGCCACTCATCAAGCTCGGCGTTATAGCCAGTTTTAATGACTCCACCATCACGAATAAGCATGGGTGGATTATCAACAATCGCTGAGGCTAAAAGCTGTTGCTGCTCAGGGAATTCTCCTAGTTTTCGCGCCAGAGTCTTCAGTTCATCTTGCTGACAATGGCTTAAGGTTTGCTGGATTTCAGGCAGCAATTCTAATGCTTGGCGTAAACGGGCAAAATCACGTGGTCGTGCACTTCTTATGGCAAGCCTTGCCATAATGCGCTCGATATCACCTAAAGCTTTCAGTTGTTGGTGTAAGTCGGCATACAAACCGCTATCAATTAGCTCGGCAACCGCTTGTTGGCGCTGATGAATATGCTGCTGGTTTCTTAATGGTTGGTGGATCCAGCGTTGCAGCATTCGACTGCCCATAGGTGTTGCCGTCTTATCTAGCACCCAAGCAAGTGTATTGTCACGCTGGCCCGACAGGTTCAAAGTTAATTCAAGGTTGCGTCTGGTCGCAGCATCTAAAATGATAGTATCAGCTTGATTAAAAAGGGTAATGCTATTGATGTGCGGCAAAGCTGTCTTTTGGGTGTCTTTGACATATTGCATTAAGCAGCCAGCAGCTTGCAGTGATAAGCGAGCATCTGTAATGCCAAAGCCATGTAAATCTTTCGTGCCAAATTGCTCCAGCAATAGCTGTATGCTGGTATCGTAATCAAATTCCCATTCTGGGCGGCGACGAATACCTTTAATGTTTTCAATTAAATGCACATCGACTAAGTCTTCGCTGTAAAGTAGCTCTGCAGGGCTGGTGCGTTGTAATTCAGCTTCTAATGTCTCAGCGTTTTCTAATTCGACTACCACGAAACGCCCTGATGACACATCTAAAGTTGAGTAGCCGAAACCATTTTTACCTTGATAAACCGCAGCTAACAGATTGTCTTGACGCTCTTGCAGTAAGGCTTCATCAGTTAAGGTGCCAGGCGTTACTATACGGACAACTTTGCGCTCAACCGGACCTTTACTTGTAGCAGGATCGCCAATTTGTTCACAAATAGCTGCTGATTGACCAATTTGGACTAATTTAGCCAAATAGCCTTCAACAGAGTGGTAGGGAATACCTGCCATAGGGATGGCATTACCACCACTTTTGCCTCTAGCGGTCAACGAAATTCCTAAAAATTCAGAAGCAAGTTTGGCATCTTCATAAAATAATTCATAAAAATCTCCCATACGATAAAACAACAACATATCGGGATGCTGCGCTTTAAGCGTCAAATATTGGCGCATCATCGGAGTGTGCTTTTCTAAATTTGGATTTTCAATTGCTGTCATTAATTTGTTGCTCTAAATATGGCTTGGGGATCGGAAAAAAGACCAATACTAATCGGCGCTCATCTTAGCAATAATTGATTTGAATCCCAATAGAGTTACTCATTTAGCGCGGTTCTGAACTGCTATTATCGAGTTGAAAGAGTATAACTATTGGCTTATTTGTCAGATGGTTAACATATTGAAACCACTGTATACAGTAGTCTTTATATACAGTGGTGTAGAAGTTTTAATTATATTTTTACTTATAAGGTATTGATATTGATATTGAAAAACCTTGTTTATTAGTGGTTTTGCAATTTTTTTTTGAGTAACTATTGATACTGTATGATTATACAGTATACTGAGCTCATATTAAGAAACAGACAAATTTATTCGTTATCAATCTCGCCAATGAGATGAGTTCGCTTAGAGGGATAATCACAATGAAAGCAGATCCAAATAAAGAGAAAGCACTGAATGCCGTGTTAGGTCAAATTGAGAAGCAATTTGGTAAAGGTTCAATCATGAAGTTGGGCGCAGACCGCACAATGGATGTTGAAACCATTTCTACTGGCTCACTTTCATTGGATGTTGCCTTGGGTGCTGGTGGTTTACCTATGGGGCGAATCGTAGAAATCTACGGTCCTGAGTCATCAGGTAAAACAACCTTAACCTTAGAAGTGATTGCAGCAGCACAGCGTCAAGGTAAAACCTGTGCGTTTATCGATGCTGAGCATGCTCTTGATCCTATCTATGCTAAAAACCTTGGTGTTGATATTGATAACCTACTTTGTTCGCAACCAGATACGGGTGAACAAGCACTAGAGATTTGTGATGCCTTAACTCGCTCTGGCGCCGTTGATGTGATCATTGTCGATTCAGTGGCGGCATTAACACCAAAAGCTGAAATTGAAGGTGAAATTGGTGACTCACACATGGGCCTTGCTGCTCGTATGATGAGCCAAGCAATGCGTAAACTTGCTGGTAACCTTAAGCAATCAAACACGCTATTGATTTTCATTAACCAAATTCGTATGAAAATTGGTGTGATGTTCGGTAACCCAGAAACTACAACAGGTGGTAATGCACTTAAGTTTTACGCCTCAGTGCGTTTGGATATTCGCCGTACAGGTGCAATCAAAGATGGCGATCAGGTGGTTGGTAACGAAACCCGAGTTAAAGTGGTTAAAAACAAAATTGCAGCGCCATTTAGGCAAGCTGAATTCCAAATCTTGTACGGTAAGGGTATTAACCGTACTGGTGAGCTAGTTGATTTAGGTGTGGCGCATAAGCTTGTTGAAAAAGCTGGTGCTTGGTATAGCTACAAAGGCGGCAAGATTGGTCAAGGCCGTGCAAATGCCGGTAAGTACCTAATTGAAAACCCTGCTGCGGCTGAAGAGATCGAAACTGCATTACGTGAATTATTGCTTAGTAAAGATAAAGAAAAAGATGCCGCCCCTGCTAAACCCGATGAAAACATCGATTTAGAAACCGGTGAAGTGTTTTAAGCCTTTACTAGGTATTAGTAGTTAGAATTATTAAATCGCGGTGAGCTATATGCTCGCCGCTTTTTTTTATCCAATTTTGCTCAGTATGTAACTCATATCTGTCAGAGGCTATATTTTGCTGTTACGCTAATGAAGCTTAACAGCGCCTATCAATTAGCATTATAGCCACTCTTGTTAGCCGTTTTGTTAGCTGTTTTAGTTGCGGTAATTTTTTGATTACCCATAAATATGGCTATATTGCACAATCAATCAAATATTCGATGATCAAAATCGTTAAATTCCAGCCTAAAATAGCCAATCTATTGCCCTAGAATGTCGCACCTATAGTTTGTTTAAGTATATAATGTTGGCAATTTAGCGCTGACTAACAGCTTCCTGATAAATACGATTTATCCATTTTAGGGCGATTTCATGTTTCAAACTACCGCAGAACTAAGAAGTGCTTTCCTAGAGTTTTTTCGTCACAACGAACATCAAGTTGTCGATAGTAGCTCTTTAGTACCTCACAATGACCCAACTTTACTATTCACCAATGCCGGTATGAATCAGTTTAAAGACTGTTTTTTAGGTCAAGAAAAGCGTAGCTATACCCGAGCGACAACATCGCAACGCTGTGTACGTGCTGGTGGTAAACATAACGACCTTGATAATGTAGGTTACACCGCTCGTCACCATACCTTCTTTGAAATGTTAGGTAACTTCAGTTTTGGTGATTACTTCAAAGAAGAAGCCATTAGCTATGCATGGCGCTTTTTAACTGAAACATTAAAGCTTCCAACCGAGCGTTTATGCGTCACCATCTATGAAACTGATGATGAAGCGTTTGATATCTGGACTAACAAAATTGGTGTCGCCCCTGAAAATATTATCCGCATTGGTGATAATAAAGGTGCACCTTATGCGTCTGATAACTTCTGGCAAATGGGTGACACAGGTCCTTGTGGCCCATGTTCTGAAATATTTTATGATCATGGCGAGCATATCTGGGGCGGTCGCCCTGGTACTCCAGAAGAAGATGGCGATCGTTTCATTGAAATCTGGAATATCGTATTCATGCAATACAACCGTCAAGCTGACGGCGAAATGAAGCCATTACCAAAACCTTCTGTTGATACTGGTATGGGTATTGAGCGTATTGCTGCGATTATGCAAGGCGTACATTCAAACTATGAAATCGATATTTTCAAACAGCTTATTGCTAAAACGGCTGAAATCATTGGTGTCCAAGATTTAGAAAATAAATCTTTACGGGTTATTGCCGATCATATTCGCTCTTGTGCATTTTTAATTGCTGACGGTGTAATGCCGTCAAATGAAGGCCGCGGCTATGTACTACGCCGTATTATTCGCCGCGCAGTGCGTCATGGTAACAAGCTTGGCGCGACAGATACCTTCTTCTACAAATTAGTGCCAACATTAATTGAAGTGATGGGCGATGCAGCTAAAGGCCTTGTTGATGCTAAAGCAATTGTTGAAAAGTCTTTAAAAGCCGAAGAAGAGCAGTTTGCTAGAACGCTAGAGCGTGGCCTAGGTATTTTAGATGCAGCCCTTAATGCACTTGAAGCTAATATTTTAGATGGTGAAACAGCATTTAAACTTTATGACACCTATGGCTTCCCTCTCGACTTAACCGCGGATGTATGTCGTGAGCGTGATATCACCGTTGATGAAGCAGGATTTGAAGCGGCAATGGCTGAGCAGCGCAGCCGAGCACAAGCGGCTGGCAATTTTGGCACTGATTACAATGCAGGCCTTAAAATTGAAGGTGAAACCGAGTTTTGCGGTTATAGCGAGCTAAATGGTCAAGGTAAAATTACAGCTATATATGTAGAAGGTAATGCAGTTGATTCATTAACGGCAGATCAAGAAGCGGTCATTGTATTAGATAATACGCCGTTTTACGCTGAGTCTGGCGGTCAAGTTGGCGACAAAGGCCATTTAACAGTTAATGATGCTAATTTTGCTGTGACCGATACTCAAATTTTTGGTCAAGCTTTCGGTCATCAAGGCAAGTTAGTTGCTGGTGTTTTAAATGTTGGTGATAGCGTTAGCGCTGAAGTCGATAAAAAACTTCGTCATCGTACTCAGCTTAACCATTCAGTGACCCATTTATTACATGCAGCACTACGTAATGTACTGGGTAGCCATGTAAATCAAAAAGGGTCATTAGTTAACCCTGAGCGTTTACGTTTTGACTTTGCTCACTTTGAAGCGGTCACCGCAGCAGAACTTAAGCAAGTTGAAGACATGGTTAATACTCAAATTCGTCGTAATCATGAATTAAAAACTGCGGTTATGGGGATTGATGAAGCCAAAGAGCAGGGCGCAATGGCGTTGTTTGGCGAAAAGTATGACAGCGAAGTGCGTGTGGTTACCATGGGTGACTTCTCTATCGAGCTTTGTGGTGGTACTCATGTTGGCCGTACTGGTGATATTGGTTTATTCAAAATCACTTCAGAAGGTGGTATTGCAGCAGGTATTCGCCGTATTGAAGCGGTAACGGGTGCCGCAGCAATGGCTTATGTTGCTGAGCAGCAATCTCAACTTGAACAAGCGGCAAGTTTGCTTAAGTCAGATTCAGCCTCTGTTGTAGCGAAATTAAAAGCACAGCTTGATAAAGTAAAATCCCTTGAGAAAGAAATGTCGCAGCTAAAAGATAAGTTAGCTGCAGCAGCCAGTGCCGATATTGCTGGTGAAGCTGTTGAGATGAACGGCATCAAGGTATTAGTTAAAAAGCTTGAAGGTGTGGACCCTAAATCTTTACGAGGCTTGCAAGATGAGCTGAAGCAAAAGTTACCGTCATCAATTATCGTGCTCGGTATTGCTGGCGATGCAAAGGTTAACTTGATTGCTGGTGTGAGCAAAGATCTTGTCGGTAAGGTTAAAGCTGGTGAACTTGTGGCTATGGTAGCACAGCAGGTTGGCGGTAAAGGTGGTGGGCGCCCTGATATGGCCCAAGCTGGCGGAACACAACCAGAGAACTTAGATGCAGCATTAGCCTTAGTTCAACCATGGCTCAGCGAACGTTTAGGCTAACTGACAACTTAAGCCATAAGGTGTTTACGGCATTTTATGGCTTGAGTATTAGGTTGAGCTTTGAGATAGTGGTTCGGCAAGCTTATAAAGCATTCTTAGGTATCATTTTTTACGCTTTTTTGACTCAAGCTACTATAATTCTAAATTGAAGCAACTTTTATGCTTTTTTTGTACGCATAAGCAGCAATTTATTAAATTACCTGTTTTGCTTTTGTTTAAAGAATAGCCTTTAAATGTTATCAACTTGAAATAATCAGGCCGCAGGAATACGTTTTTTCTTTTTTTTGGGGTAAAAAGCTTAAAAGTTTTATTGATTTAGTGTCGTCACTAATGATTTGTATTAAGCTAACATTATTAAACGCGCATATTACGGATAGAAGCTGGTGTATGCTGATTGGACTAAAGGAGCAATCGAATGCTGATTTTGACTCGCCGTGTTGGCGAAACATTAATGATAGGTGATGAAGTGACTGTTACTGTACTAGGTGTAAAAGGTAACCAAGTACGTATCGGTGTGAATGCACCTAAAGAAGTATCAGTTCATCGCGAAGAAATTTATCAACGTATCCAGTCTGAAAAATCTGGCAACGTTACACCTGAAGATGGTGGCAATTTCTGATATATCAGACATTGTTTGCGATTTACCAATAAAGCCAGCGAAAGCTGGCTTTATTGTTTTTAGACTATTTAAGATTGTTTGCTAAAAAAAATACAAATTTTTTTAATTGAATTGATGATAATTGTGGCTTAACTCATCAATGTGCTCAAAAACAGTTCAAATGAATATAAGATGCTGAAAAAGGTTTGACTTATTTTCGGCAAACAGTAATATGTGCGCCAAGAAACGGAGAGGTGGCCGAGTGGCCGAAGGCGCTCCCCTGCTAAGGGAGTATGGGCTTTAACTCCCATCGAGGGTTCGAAT
>NZ_JAUOQU010000029.1:0-68346 GCF_030547195.1 Shewanella sp. 6_MG-2023
AATCAGTACGAAAGCATAAAGCTATAACAATTATCCTTTGGTTACCAATGCTTTGAACTGTGCGGCTTGGCCTGCGACTGGCCACTATTAACCAGTACGAAAGCATAACGCTGTAACAGGGTATCCGAATTGACATAAGTACTATAAGACTAGTGGCTTGGCAGCTAACGGCCACTATTAACCAGCACGAAAGCATAACGCTATAACAGGGTATCTGTGTGGCTTGGCAGCGACTGGCCACTATTAACCAGTACGAAAGCATAACGCTATAACAGTTATCCTTTGGTTACCAATGCTTTGAACTGTGAGGCTTGGCCTGCGAATGGCCACAATTAACCAGTACGAAAGCATGAAGCTATAACTGTAAAACAGAGTATCCGAATTGACGTTAAGTACTATGAGACCTGTGACTTGGCAGCGAGTATTGTTAGTTGTACTCGCTGCAACATCCTTAACCCAAGCTAGATAAGATTAAGGTGTGAGTTTGTGCTTACTTACATTTGCTTACCTTTTACTTATTTAGGGGGGGGTCAGTTAGTTAGCTTATTGAAGTGGTTAACAAGACGCATTAATACGATTTCTGCCATTGGCTTTGGCGCGATACAATGCGGTGTCTGCAGCGCATAACAAGGCTTTAGCCGTTCGAAATTGGCTATTGATTTCACATGCATAGCCTTGGCTTACACTAATGCTGACTGATTCATCCAAACCAATATCAATAAAAGTTAGGGCCTTGATATTTTGTTGAACGAGTAAGGCTATTTGCTCCACCTCTACAGTGCTTAAATTTGGCAATATCAGTGCAAACTCTTCGCCGCCATATCTGGCCACGGTGCATTCGTTATTAGGCACAGAGGCTTTAATGGCGTCGGCGACTTTTTGCCAGCGCTGACGTTTTTCATGATTATTGGAGGCGCTGATTAATGCCAACTCTTGTGGTGTTAGATCTTGAGCAAACAACGGGTTATGTTTAAGTGCTTGGGCTTCTTTTAGCGGTTTTCCTTCTGCTAGCAAATAGGCTTTATGCTTATTTTCTGCCAGCCAGCGTTTAGTCAGATGATGTAAGCGACTTTTTATTCGCAGGCTATCATTGTGTTCGTTAATCCAGGCGGTTGCCCGTGGCCAGCGCCTTAATAATGCTTCGTGAGCTATGCTAAAACAGGCTTGACCATTTTGCAGGTGGGACACAAATAAGCGGCTATTGACCATAGCTTGGGTCAATGTGTGCTGTTCTTTGCTTTGCAGTTGTGACCAGGTTGCGGTGCGGCTGGTGATGGAGGTTTCATCCTCTCGCAGTGTTACCAATAGGGACAATACTTGGGGTAAGCAGGCTTGCTGTGAGTCAGTTAATTGCGCCATGGCTTCATCGGCATTTTTACCTATTGCGCCTTCGATACCGCCTAATTGTTGGTAAACACTAAACAATAATTGATTGTCTTTACTGCGTTGCAGGTATAGCGCTTGCAACATGTATTGCAACATAGGTAATGCATCAGGGTTACTGGCGGCCTCTGTACAGAGTATTTCATCTAGCGGCATGGCTGTTTCAGGATCGACACTCCAGCTTAAATTGGCTGCAATTGCTGGCAGGCGGATCATTTGCAGTAATTCATTACGCGAAGGCGGCGCTAAATCAAAATGAGCCCCTTTACCTTTACCCGCCATTAAACTGGGATAAGTCACTAGTAATGGGTAAAACTCATTACGACAAGCACTGATAATCAATACCACAGAAGAGTTGGCCAGTTTTTCTAAGATCTCAATAAATGCATAACGTTGATCATCTGTAAAGATCGGCGATGACAGAAAGACTTCTAAGCGATCAATAAACAATGCTAAGTGAGTTTCGTTAGTGCTGCTGAGTTTGATGGCCTGCTGACATTGCTCAATAATGGTGGGCATATCTGTTATTAGCTTGTGCGACAGGGTTTCGGCGCTGTCACCACTAAATACTGGAATATCGTTGATTTCCCAGTCCAGCATGATACTGGCCAGTTCGGAAAATAATTGTGTTTTAGCCACATTGGCAAAATCTAAATGGCTATAGCTGGCAACCTTTACCCCGTTGTAACCCGTATTAGCCATTAAATTGGGCATGATTCCGGCATTAAAGAGTGATGATTTTCCGCTGCCGCTAGGGCCTAAAACTAAACAAAATCCGCGGCCATATTTAACTTGTACACTGATGCGTTCAAGCAAGGTGGCAATTTGTTTGCTGCGACCAAAAAACACCTCGGCGTAATTGGCGCTATAGGCTTGTAAGCCCGGAAAGGGTGAACCTGCTTGCCACGTTTGGCTGTCGGCCACGGTTTCATGGCCAATGGGGAAATTTACCTTAGCAAGAGTGCGATAGCCGCGCTTGCGAATGGTTTCAATATAGCTGGGTTCAGTGGCTTTATCGCCCAATGCGCGGCGTAATTGGTTAATGACTTTATGCAGTGGATTATCGCCGACATCGGCTTCTGGCCAGCATTGATTGACAATGTCATCACTGCTGAACACCTCGCCTTGCTGTTGACATAACAGCAATAAAACATCCATTGCCTTAGGCTCAAGTTGTTTGGTTTTTTTACCTTGTCTAAGGGAGTTACTATTAGGGTCAACCTGCCAGTCACCAAAGAAAAATATATCTTTGCTCATTATTACAATCCATTGAATATCAGCTATTTTTCAATGTCGTGAGTTAAAAAACGACAAGATTTTGATATGCAAAATTAGTACATTAGACATTAGTTATATCAATAAATGGTTGTTTTTGTGAGCGATCGCCAAGCAAACAGAGTGGATATCTTTGTCAGGCGATTTTGCTTGGCTTTTATTCTGTAGATTTTGCGAGGCTAGTTTTTATCGCTATGTCTTTTGTCGCTATGCTTGTTAATAAAACCGTTGTTATCTAGATAGTCGTTGTCGATATTGTCCTTAAAAAGTCACTAGTAGGTTTGGCTACTTTGATGATGTCGTTAGCTGGCTTAAGGCCTGTGCGGTTAACATTTCTGTATAAGCGTTTATTTTGACATGCTTTGGGCTCCAGCCTTTAATAAAGCGCTGAAAATCGGCCCATGCTATGCAATACAAAGGGCGCCAAGTTTGTTCAACCTCTTTAGGATTAATATCTGGCTGATGGAGATTAATGCTGCTGGCGAGCTGACTAAAATAGTAATCCAAATATTGCTCGATTAGTTTATGTGGTTCAGTAAATGTCAGCGTACTGCTTAGCAGTAAAATCACATCTTTCATGCCGCAACCTTGGCCCACATATTGAAAGTCCACCGCAGCAGCTTTGTCGTGGTGAGTATTAAAACAAAAGTTAGCGAGTTTGGCATCGCCGTGGATTATTGTTTGGTATGGCGTCTGTTTTAAAGTGCGATCGATTGTATTGGCTGCCATTTTTAACGGCTGATCGCTGAGTGCCTGTAATTCATCGGGGCGAGTATCTAAATGCCAGTAGCTGCCTGTGGGCCATAGGTCGGTGGTATTCACGGTTGATGGCTGGCTAGTTGTAAATTGATTAGCCATAAATTGGCCGTGAAAATGCCCCAGCCATTTAAGGCTGGCCAAAATGGCTGTGTGATCTGCATGGGTTAATACTTGATCGAAACCTAAAGTATGTAAGTCTTCAAGGATCAGTAAGGTTTCTAGTTCGCTGCGCTGAATGTATAAACATTGAGGCACGCTGTTTTCGCTTTGACGATCATTATCACTGCCACTGCCACTGCCACTGCCACTGCCACATAGCTGAGCGTAGTGCTGATACCAGTTAGCTTCAACTTGATAAGATTTGAGTTTACGTTGATGTGATAGGGCGCTATTCCAGCCCTTGGGATGCGACTCTGGCTGTGGCAGTTTAATGTGTTTAACGATAACAGATGAATATTGGCTACCAGTAAGCTTAGCGCGAAATAGTTCGCCATAACCGCCCCATAGGGATTGAATTACCTCAATCTCGCTTATACTTTGAGCTTTTAATGCCGTGGTAATCTTGCTAATAACTGCTTTATCTATCGTCATTAAACCCTTACTTTCCCTTTTTGATGTTGTAGCCACTTCATAAAACCATAATCTAGCTATTGTGCCAGAATTTTACTTAATAGCTAAAGTGATAAGCTAATCGATTGATAATTGCTCAACTAAGAATAAAACAAGTTATTGGCTGCTGTTTTTACGCAGCAGTGATTGAATTTTATCCCCAATAGCGTAGTTTTAGCGTAAAGCCCCAAACGAGAGTGGTTATATGAAGCCAGGTAAGAACGATACTAAATTGCTTAAACTCGCAATGGAAATTGGTGAGGGTTATGCAAAACGTCGCGGTTTTGAAAACTTTGGTGTTGGTATATCGCCAAAAGATAAAGTGGAATGTATTTACCGTTTATTGGTGCAAGATGGGCTAATTCAAGCATTAGCTGAAGATAATGATGATGGCCCAAATCGTAAGCATAAATTGATTTTGTGGATCAGTCGCCAACTTCCTGAAGATCATCCCCTTAAAAACTAACCCATGGGTGAGTTGCTTAGTTATTCCGATTACGTAAAAAGCCGAGATGTTCTCGGCTTTTTAATGGCGACTGGAATGTAAAACTTATCCTTTCAGTTCTACTTCAATGTCAGTTTCTTCTGGTGATTTCATCACATCTTTAGGTTTAGTGACACTGCCCACAGGTGGGTAGGGCACTGTGCCTTTAAATTCATCACGGGTAGCTTCGCTGTAATTGGGAAAAGGTAAGGCATCTTCCTCGATTAATTGTTTAATGGTTTGCTCCGCTTGTTGTTGTACCTCGACGTCTGCGCTGCTGGCATTTTGTAGCATGACATTTTGACCAATAGGGGCAATTTTAATGTCTAACTGCTTTAAAATATTCAGTAAGTGAAAGTTTAAATCCTCAGCAATACCAAAATATTCATTGATATCACCGGTATCGATATAGGCATTTACGTTGACGACAAACGCATCACGCTCAATGGCAAGAAAACGCGCCCGCTGAGCAATCTCTAACACTCTGGGGTGTGACAATAATAATTTTCGCAGTTCCATTAACAGCATTTGCAGTTGCTCTTTACTGGTATCAAGGCTAATGCGCAGATCGTGCTTATAGCGGCGACGATCGATAACAGAGAAGTTTTCTAACTCTTGGGATGAAAATACCGAGTTAGGGATATGCACTACGGTGCGATCGAGTTTTCTGATCCGTGTCGAGCGTAAGCCAATTTCTTCAACTACGCCCATAGTGGTGCCAAAGCGGCAAAAATCCCCCGGTTTTATTGGTCTTGCAGCATATAAAGTTAATGCGCCGAAGACATTTTCTAATGGTTTTTGCGCCGCCAAGGCAATGGCTAAACTGCCGACACCTAGGCCGGTTAAAATGGTGGCCATGTTGTATCCTGAGCTTTCAAACCACATTAAGGCAATAACCACCACAATGACGATTTTTAATATTGCTACCATAGGCCTGAGTAAGGCCACGGAGTAGCTTTTATCTTGATCGTTTAATTGCTTGGATTTTATTGCGGAATACAATTCCACTAAACCTAAAATTAGAATGGTGTTGGCGATATACAGCAAGGTGCTGTTATCAAACCATACACGTGCCCTAATCGATAAACCTAATGACAGCGCCACATATTGCAAGCTCGAAAGATATAAAAACCAGCGCAAACTGTTGCCTGAAAAACGGGTTAATCCAGCCAGTTTATGTTCAAATTTAGCGGCAATGGTTTTGGCGGCAATGCTGATTAATCCGGTGGCGATCCAACCAAAGAAAATACACAGAATAAAGATCAGCAGTTGCCAGTTTTCCATATGGAACATGGTGAATTGCGGTAAAACGTTAGCCAGTGCTTCGATTTGCGGGCTGTAGCCATATTCGTCCCATAGCTCAGGAACTTGGGCTATAGTGGCGTTAGAGATCTTCCAAATTTTGCCTTTTTTACCGTCTGGAACTCGCTGTAAATAGACCGGAACAGGGCCTTTACTGGTTTCTAGTACCCCTAACAAATCACGATAGCTTGGCAGTTTATCGTTAAGGTGTCCTTCTGGTTGATCGCTGATCTGCGAAAGGTCGAGGATGTTTTGTTTATTCCATAATATCGCCAGTTTACGCAGTAAATCGGCACCATCTTCGGGATTAATATCTTTGGGCAGGTAACGCAGATCAATAAACTCAGTGGCAGCTTCCCAGTCGTTTTCTTGTACCGCTCGACCGATTTCAATGAGGGCTGATAAAGGAGTTTCGCCATCTCGGGCGAGGGTGAGTCCACCTTGAGCTTCGGCTATGGCTTCACTGCGCTTTTCTGCTTCAGCAACTTTTTTTAAATTGATATCGTCCGCAGCCATGGCGGTTGGCATTAGGCTCGACATCGATAACAACACAAAAGCAGTAAAAAGCGTTCGCCATGTTGTTTGCAGCATGATTTTATCCCTAAAAGCGCAATATCTAGCTCAAATATATGTGTTTTAGCCTCAGACTGCTAGGGCGGCACACTTCTAAGTAAGTAAAAGTTACATAAATGGGTGTCTCAACTTTATCAACTTGCTCAACGTTACAGTAAGACACCCATTTTTTATTGCATATGGCAGGATGATACTGGTTCGTATCGATTGGCTAGCCTTTGCTCATTATTTACTTTTTTGTGGCTGTGTGCTGACCTCTGCCCCTGTTGAATTGGTGATGTCATAGTAAGCTTGATAAGCAAATCGACCGATGGCGATAACAATCAAAATAATAATGATTCGACTCATTGTGCCTGAAGCCGTGGTGGCTTTGTTCATTTTAATCGGCGATCTTTTTTTGCCGATGTTATTTTGTGTTGAGTTTTGGTGGGCATGGCTGTCTGATTTTGTGACAACTCCCACTATGTGCGCTTTGCTTGCTTTGATTTTACCGTCAGCTTGCTGCTCTACGATATACGCAATTTGATCACCTTGAATGGGCTTTCTCGCCATATGTTTAAGGGTTGAAATATGAATAAACACGTCCTTGCCACCTTCATCAGGCTCAATAAAACCGAAGCCTTTACTGCTATTCCAGCGAACTAATCGACCTGTTTCCATCATCACGAGTATGTTTCCTTTTTGAACGGCTAAATGTTTACAACACATTATAAAATTGACCAAGGCTATGCTAGGTTATTAATTCAATATAATAAATAGTAATTATCAGCGACTACGACTTTTAGCAGTCAAGATGAACAGTCAACAAGGAAGACACCATGACATTATCAGCACGCTTAACAGCCATACCAACAGCATTGTCGATATCACTGGCTTTAGCTGCAACGATAACCACCACCTCGTTACGCGCTGTAGATCTTGATGATTCAGTGACCAAAGCATTACCACAACTTGAACAGCTTTATACTCACCTTCATCAACACCCTGAACTGTCCTATCAAGAGAAAAATACCAGTGCCAGAATGGCAAAAGAGTTACGGCAATTAGGTTTTGAAGTCACTGATAATTATGGCGGATACGGCGTGGTGGGCATATTCAAAAATGGCGACGGGCCTACGGTGATGATCCGCGCCGATATTGATGCTTTACCTATTATTGAACAAACGGGCAAAGCTTATGCATCGACAGTGACAACCCAAGATGCACATAACAATACTGTGGGCATTATGCATGGCTGTGGCCATGATATTCATATGACCAGCATGATTGGCGCAGCCGAGCAATTGATGTTGCACAAGTCAGCTTGGCAAGGCACTTTGATGATGGTAGCCCAGCCTGCAGAAGAAATGGGCGGCGGCGCAAAAGCCATGCTCAAGCAAGGTTTATTTAGCGAGTTTCCCACTCCTGATAAGGTGTTAGGTTTGCATGTCAGTGCATCTATTCCTGCTGGTAAAGTCGGCTCTATTAGTGGTTATGCATTGGCCAATGTGGATTCGGTGGATATCAGCATTAAAGGCAAAGGTGGCCATGGTGCTTACCCCCATTTAACCATAGACCCTGTGGTTCTGGCGGCGCGCACAGTATTAGCATTGCAAACCATTCCAAGCCGTGAAGTGTCACCCCTTGAGCCAAACGTGGTCACAGTAGGTTCAATTCATGGCGGCTCAAAACATAATATTATTTCCAATGAAGTGAAGCTGCAATTAACTCTGCGATCATATAACCCTGAAGTACGTGAGCAGCAAATCGCTGCCATAAAACGTATCACTAAGGGCATTGCGATTAGTGCGGGTTTACCTGATGAACTGATGCCTGAAGTGTATGTGCATGAAGATGAAAAAATACCTTCGACTTATAATGACCCAGCATTGGCTGCCCAAGTTAAGGCCAGCATTGAAGCTGAACTAGGAAAAGATAATGTGGTGCTAGCGCCACAGGTTATGGCCGGAGAAGATTTTGGCTTATATGGCCGAACTGAGCAAAATATTCCGATCACTTTATTTTGGTTAGGGGCTGTTGAGCCAAGCGTGTATCAAGCCAGTATTGATAGCGGCGACAGCTTGCCATCATTGCATTCGAGTAAGTTTGCCCCAGATTATCCGTTAACTATCAGCACCGGCGTGCGGGCAATGACACGCGCGGCAATGGATTTGTTTAATAGTAGCAAATAAGCTTACTTTATCTGACTTAAAGCATGACGCTTATTTATAGCCTGAAGCATAGGATAAACGCTATAATTGAGCTTAACTTTTCGTTGTTAAATTGAGATCCCATGACCGTTATTTTTACCACCAATGTTGGCGATATCCATATTGAACTGGATATGGAAAAAGCCCCTGTTAGTTCGAAGAATTTTTTACAGTACTGTCAGGATGGCTTTTATGATTACACTATTTTTCATCGGGTGATAAAAGGCTTTATGATCCAAGGGGGTGGTTTTACTGCCAAGATGAAAGAAAAGCCCACTCGCGATCCTATCGTTAATGAAGCTAATCGTGGCTTGAGTAACACACTTGGCACCATAGCAATGGCAAGAACCGATGCGCCGCATTCGGCCACCGGGCAGTTTTTTATTAATACTGCTGATAATAGCTTTTTAGACCACACAGCGACCACCAACAGCGGTTGGGGTTATGCGGTTTTTGGCAGAGTGGTTGCCGGTATTGAAGTGGTCAAAGAAATTGAAAAAGTTAAAACGGCCACGGTAGCAGGTCATGACGATGTGCCTAAAACGGCGATAGTGATTGAGAAAGTCACCATTATCTAGTGAGCTATTAGCGCTGTTGTTAATCGTGCGGCTGTGAAAGAAGGGAAAGCCATGAGTCTATCTGTAGAAGATAATGCCCAATTAGTGCAGGCTAAGCAGTTACTTGAAAACCCCGGCTTAGCAGCCAAAATCACAGATTTTATTGGCTCGCCCATTGAGCAAGGTTTTGCGCTACTGCCTAAAAGTGTCAGTAATGGTATTGGCAAAGTCACAGAAATGGCGTTGATGAAAGCCTCGGATGCGGCGCTATTTACCATGAAAAACATCCCCCATGAGCAATCTTCTGATCGTTGGCACAAACTCGGTGTTGCAGTGAGTGGTGGTGTGGGGGGCTTTTTCGGCTTAAGCGCATTGGCATTAGAGCTACCGATTTCAACCACCATCATGATGCGATCCATTGCCGATATTGCTCGCAGTGAGGGTGAACAACTCGATGAAGTGGCTACTAAAATGGCCTGCATAGAAGTCTTTGCCCTAGGGGGTGAGTCAAATGATGACGATCAAGCTGAAAAAGGCTACTTTGCGGTGCGCACCGTGTTAGCCAATTCAATTGCTGAAGCCGCTGAATACGTTGCCACTAAAGGCTTTAGTAAAGAAGCTGCGCCAATGATGGTTAAATTAGTGACCGTGGTGGCAGAGCGCTTTGGCGTGCAGGTGACTCAAAAGGTGGCCGCTCAAGCTGTACCTGCCATAGGCGCTGCGGGTGGGGCGATCATTAACACCTTATTTATCGATCATTTTCAAGACATGGCAAGAGGTCACTTTATCGTGCGTAAACTTGAGCGTAAGTACGGTGAAGAACTAGTAAAGCTAACCTATCAGACACTTTGATCTTGGCAAGATAAGTTGTTAGTCAATTCCTATTCCTTTTACAGCTTGAATCGTTCTCGATACGTAAGTGGTAACAATTTCATTGTATGAACTTTATTCAATCAAGGTTATCTTAACTATATAAGTTAAAGATAATGTTTAAGGATATGTTTTCAGGATGAATAAATTAACCCGCGCGCTATTGGTAGCAAGCTGTTGTATTTTACCTTTTATCCATCCAGCTTTTGCTGCAGATACAGAGCTAAAATTCACCACTTTTACAGTTGATACCGAATTTGAACTGACTCATCCAGTATTAAGCGTTAACTTACTCGATAATGAGGGCAATGAGTTACTAGCACTGGGTGTTGATGATGAACATCAGCGCTGGTTTGCTGTATACGGCATTGTCGATAAGCAATTAGTGATGCTAGATAAAGTATTATTAAACAAAGATATTTATAGCTTTGATATTAATGAAATCGACTCTAATACTGATAGCATGCTTGCGCTGCAACAGCTGTATTTCGTCACTGCAGAGCAATTACTACGTTATGCCCCAGTTACGGCTAATAGCGCTATTAACAAGCTAGATGTGAGTATGCTCCCAGCAGATGCGATCTCCGCTGATGACATGCTAGTGCAAGATCCTTCAGCTTCACTTTCACCTAAACAAATTACCAGCCAACAAACAGATACTGCAGCAAAACCGCTTTCTGGTGAGTTAGTTGCCGTTGCTGATATTAATTCATTAGCTGTTACAGGCCATGCTGATTTTATCTCTCGTGGTGATTTTGTCAGTGATATTAATAATGATGATATTGCTGATGTACTGATAAGTGACTTTAGAGAAATGCATGTATTGCTCGGTGCTGGTAATACTCAATTCATCCGACAATCACTGCCGTTACTGCCTCAAGTTGAGCTGACCAATAATGGCGCTGAATATAGCCGCGCTACGCTTTATCACAGTGATATGAACTTTGATGGTCGCGATGATATTGTCAAAGTCGGTGAGGGCTCGCTCGAAGTGTATTATCAAAACGATCAAGGGCAGTTCGCCGCGATCGCAGAATATATTTCGGTGAGTCAACCCATCAGTGGTATTGATTGGTGGAATAAGCGTGATGCCTATGGCAAATCGTTAGATCAAAGTGATTTACTGTACCGTAAAGTTGAGCGTATTGGTGATGTGAATGGCGATGAGATTACTGACTTGGTGGTCAGATATACCAAAAGCTCTGGGGTGTTTGATCGTACCAATGACTATGAAATTTACTTAGGACGTAATAACGATGGCGTGGTGGCTTTTGGCCGCGAACCTGAGACGATTATTAAAGCTGAAGGTACCTTAACAGGGCTACGTTTTGATGATATTGATAATGACAATGTCGATGAGGTGATTGTGTCAGGTTTTGATATTAGTATTTCGCAGATCGTCAGCGCCTTGCTGTCTGGCAGTATTGATCAAGATGTTCATGTGTTTAAAATGAATAGTGCGAATAAATTTGGTGAAAAGGCCAATGCCAGTAAAGAAGTTGAATTAAACTTCAGCCTAAGTTCTGGCCAAAGTGGTGAGCCTGTCGTGGCCTTAGCGGATATCAATGGCGATGGTTATAAAGAGTTATTGTTGTCTGATGATAATGAAACCTTAGATATTTATTTGGGTCAGGCAGGTAGCGCGCCTTTTAGTAAACGATCTCAGCAATGGGATATGATCATTCCAGTTGAAGGTTCGATGCTGTCGGCAACCGATATCAATGCCGATGGTAAAGATGATTTATTAGTTAAATTTGGCAAACAAGATCCTGACAATCTGCAGCGAAGCTTCTCAGTACTATTGGCGCAGTAATCAGTTTTAAGGCTTATAACGCCTCAAAACACACACGAAAAGAACCAGCAATCACTTGCTGGTTTTTTTGTGCTTTCAATTTGGTTTTGGCGATTAAATGAACTACAAAATGACTAATTAAATGATGCCTTTATTGATAAAACCGATGTGAATAGGGCTAAATATTAGTGAATGCTGAAACTGATCTAGATCATAAAATCGATTAAATATTGTAAAAATCAGTTTAGATTTTTGCTGATCTAAGTACACTGCATCTAAACATGTAAATATTATGCATGATTAAATTCAGGAGCAAAGTGATGTTTTGTATTCAATGCGAACAAACAGTTAGAACCCCAGCAGGCAACGGTTGTAGTTATTCTCAAGGTATGTGCGGTAAGTTAGCATCTACGTCAGATCTACAAGATTTATTAATCTACATGTTGCAGGGCGTTTCTGCTTATGCGGTTAAGGCGCGTCAGTTCGATATCATCGATGCCGAGATTGATACCTTTGTTCCTAAGGCATTTTTTGCCACATTAACTAATGTGAACTTTGATGATGGACGTTTAGCTGATTACGCACATCAAGCTCAAACTTACCGTAACAAGTTAAAAGCGGCATACGAACAAGCCTGCGCTGAAAAAGGCGTTGCTGCTGAAGAAGTGATAGCTCAAGCTGAATTTAACTTAGCGGCTTCTCAGCCTGAAATGCTACTACAAGCTCCAGTTGCACTGCCAAACCGTGGTGACGATGTTAATGAAGACATCATGGGCTTACGTTTACTTTGCTTATATGGCCTTAAAGGCGCAGCAGCTTACATGGAGCATGCACGTGTACTTGAGCAAACTGATGCCGATGTGGCCGGTGAATTTCACCAAATCATGTCATTCCTTGGCGAAGACTCAGTTGATGGCGACAAGCTATTTGCTACCGCAATGGAAATCGGTCAATTAAACTATCGCGTAATGGCGATGTTAGATGCGGGTGAAACGACGGCATTTGGCCACCCTGAGCCAACTGAAGTAAACACCAAATCATTTAAAGGTAAGGCGATTTTAGTGTCAGGTCATGACATGAAAGATTTAGAACTTATCTTAGAGCAAACTCAAGGTAAGGGCATTAACGTCTATACCCATGGCGAAATGTTACCGGCATTAGCTTATCCTGCATTTAAAAAGTTCCCACACTTAGTGGGTAACTACGGCAGCGCATGGCAGAACCAACAGCGTGAATTTGGCACTTTCCCAGGCGCTGTTGTGATGACCTCAAACTGTATTATTGACCCTAATGTGGGCGATTATTCAGATCGTATATTCACCCGTAGCATTGTTGGCTGGCCTGGTGTTGCTCACATCGAAGGTGAAGACTTTAGCGCTGTGATTGACAAAGCCCTTGAGCTTGAAGGTTTTAGCTACGATGAAATCCCACATGCGATTACGATTGGTTTTGCACGTAATGCCTTAATGGAAGCGGCACCAACAGTAGTTGAGAACGTGAAAAATGGGTCTATTAAGCACTTTTTCTTAATCGGTGGTTGTGACGGCGATAAATCTGAACGTAGCTACTTTACTGACTTAGCTAAATCAGTGCCTGATGACACCATTATCCTGACCTTAGGGTGTGGTAAGTACAAGTTCAACAAACTTGAGTTTGGCGATATTAATGGTATTCCACGTTTATTAGATGTGGGTCAATGTAACGATGCTTACTCTGCTATACAGTTAGCCTTAGCATTAAAAGATATTTTTGACTGTGATATCAATGAACTGCCTTTAAGCTTGGTACTGTCTTGGTTTGAGCAAAAAGCGATTGTGGTGTTACTGACACTATTATCACTGGGCGTTAAAAACATTCGTACAGGCCCAACTCCGCCAGCGTTTTTGACTGAAAACTTAGCAAAAGTGTTAGAAGACCAATTTGGTTTACGTAACACCACTGATGTTGAGTCAGATCTTAAAGCGATGATTAATGCGGCTTAAATAGTGGTTATTGGGTGATATAGGCTTAGCGCTTATATCACCTTTTTATTGTCTGTTTTTTACTTTCTACTTCTAACACATGGTTTCCCATACAGGTGCAATATGAGTTCATCAGGATTTTCATTTTCAGCAGCGTTATCAGCCGCCCAATCAACAAAAGATGACAACAAAAAGTCAGTTGCTAAGGTCAGCGCTGCGCCGAGTTTTTCAATATCGGGTGCATTGGCTGCCACAGCAAAGAAAACGGCTGAGGTTACAACTACTGCTGAAGCAAAAAAATCCATCAATGCAAATCAGTTATTATTAAATGCTGATGAGTGGCAACGTGGTGAAGTGCAATTGCGCTGTACTGAAAAATGGCATGAAACCCATGATGTAGTGAGCTTTCGTTTTCAAGGTTTAACCCCTGTTAAGTTTAACTACAAACCGGGGCAATTTATTACCTTCAAATTAGAGATAGAAGGCGAAATAGTTTATCGCAGTTATACCATGTCATCGTCTCCATCTAGACCTTATTCAATTGTGGTCACGGTGAAGCGCATTGCTGGTGGCAAAGTGTCAAACTTTTTAGCTGATAAGGTTAATCAAGGCGATATCATCACCTTAGTCGGCCCAGATGGCGCCTTTAACTTAGTGGATATAGCGGCTGAAAAGTATTTATTTTTAAGTGCTGGCAGTGGCATTACCCCAATGTATTCAATGTCACGTTGGCTGCTCGATACCAAAGTAGGCAGTGATATTGCCTTTGTGCACAGTGCTCGAACAGATGAAGATATTATCTTTGCTGATAGCTTAGGTGCGATGGCTTATCGCAGTGCTCAATTTCAATTAAGTTACCTGCTTGAAAATGCAGATGAGCTTGTTGAAGGCGTTAATCATACTGGCAACGACAGCCGTATGTTAGGCCGTATCGATATTGAAAAGCTGCAAGCATTAGTGCCTGATTTTATGACTCGCACCATTTTTGTGTGTGGCCCAGAGCCTTACATGGTGTCAGTTAAATCCTTGATTGAAACCAGTGGTTTCGAGATGAAAAACTTCCATCAAGAAAGCTTTACGGGCGCGGTTAAATCACCCCCAAGCAGCACAAATACTGCGGCTACAACTAGCAACTTCATGCTTTCAATCAAGGATAAAAAAGTTGCATTATCGGCTGAGCAAACCTTACTTGATGGCATAGAGTCTGAAGGGCTACCGATAATCGCAGCGTGCCGAAGTGGTGTGTGCGGCGCCTGTAAGTGCCAGGTGACCTCAGGGACTACTGAATCTAGCAGTACCATGACATTAACAGCTGAAGAAATTGCCGCAGGGTATGTATTAGCGTGCTCGACTAAAATCACTTCAGATGTCAGCTTAAAAATGTAAGCTAATTTGCAGCAAGATTTAATTTAAGAACAGTCAGCTATGCTGACTGTTTTGCTTTGTGGCAAAAATAATAAATGGGGCGCCTTATCCCCTTAGCTAAGAATGATCAGTTTGCTTGCAGGACATGAGATGCAATAAATCCGACCCAACTGGCGATAAGCAACACCCAGGGTAAATATGACTTCTGAGACTGTGGCGGCTGCTGCTGTTCAACTACATCATGGTTGAGCTGGTTTTTAGCTTTAAGATTCTGTTTCCGCTGTTTATCAGCCCCACGAGCTTTGGCTTTCTGCAACTTCTTATATTCAGCTATACCTTTCTCAATACCTTGAGCGATGAGTTTGGTCTGTTCTTTGGTTTGTGAAGGTTTTTGAGTAGCCTTAGCCATTTTCATTGCTTCAGCTTGGGTTTCTTGAGAGATACTTTTTGCCATGTTGCTCTACTTCTTGATTAGATTGCTGCTTAGTTACTACTTTAACAGCCTCGTGGGCGGCTCACTATAGCCAATCAGCGTCTAGATGATAATTCAGTAGGTTAATTTTTGTTAAACCATGAGCTAACGCAATAGTGGAATAGTGATTGTGTCGTAAAATAGCTTTTTAACTGTTGAGGAATTCTAATGTCAAAATCAATTCATGGTCGTAACGTTATCAAATTGATGAAAGATCAAAATACCCCGCAGCCACAACAACAATGGCTGGCGTTGATGGCAGCAGAATTTGGTGAAAATGCAGAGTTTCATACTTGTCGTGCCAGTGATATGAGCGCCGCACAGTTAGTTGAACTGTTTATTAGCAACGGTCGTTTAACTGAAACTGAAGCTGGTTTTGTGATTAATCAATGTGCTCACTGTGCAGGTAAAGAAACCCAAGAGGCAACGGCTTAGTCGCGGATTCGGTTTTCTTTAAGACAAAAATGCCAGTCACTGACTGGCATTTTTGTATCTGTGTTTAGCTTTAACTAAGCCCTAAAGCGAGCGGTTAAACTCGCGTATTAAGCGCTAGCCCATAAAGCTTAAATAGCCTTGCAAGATAATGGCATTCACAATATCAATAAAGAATGCCCCTACAATAGGCACTACCATAAAGGCTTGTGGCGACGGACCTGTACGTGAAACTAATGCGCCCATGTTCATTACCGCAGTTGGGGTTGCGCCCATACCAAAACCACAATGACCACCAGCCATCACTGCAGCGTCATAGTTTGAGCCCATTAATCTAAAGGTAACAAAGTAGGCAAACACCGCTAAAATAGCCGCTTGAGACACTAAGATGATTAATAGCGGTACCGCTAAATCAAATATTTCCCACAGCTTTAGGTTCATCAATGCCATTGCTAAAAACAGTGACAAGGACACAGTACCTAAAATATCAACACATTCACTGTTGATTTTGTAGCCGCGACTCAACTCAGTGGCGTTGGTGATGACCACGCCAAAGAATAAGGCATAAACAAAGTCAGGCATTTTTAACCATGCAATATCCATGGAGCTAACAAATTTGCCGAACCACTTAGCCCCTGCCACACATAGCAGCAGAATGAATAGCACTTCTAAAATTTTCTTACCGGTAACGCGATCAATTTCTAATTGGTCATAGGTTACTAAGTCAGGATGATCTACGTGATGATTACCACCCACACCATATGAAGAAACAAGATTATGTTTATTGATAAGGCGCTGGGCAACTGGACCACCAATAATACCGCCCATGACTAGACCAAAGGTGGCCGCTGCCATGGCAAACTCTAAAGTATTAATACCATAGTTGTCTTGGAAGGTTTGCGCCCAAGCAGCACCCGTGCCGTGACCACCTGATAAGGTAATTGAACCAGCGATTAAGCCCATTATCGGCTCTAGCCCTAAAGCGCTGGCTAAGCTAACGCCCACCGCATTTTGAATAATGATATATAAAGATGCAATGCCTAAAAAGACAATGACCTTAGTACCGCCTTTCATTAATAGCTTATAACTTGCCGCTAACCCCACGGTACTGAAAAACATCAGCATCAAGGTATTTTGCATTGAAAGAGTAAATTCTAAACTGATTTTGTTGAAGTGTAATATGGTGATTACGCCTGCAACGATAAGTCCACCCACGATGGGTTCTGGGATATTATATTTTCTGAAAGAAGGTACGTGTCGATTAATTGTATGGCCAATGAATAGTACCAAAATTGCCACGAGGAAAGATTCAAGCTCTCCAATAGAATAAACAGTATTCATGGAACTCCTTTTGTTTTGCACTGAATGAGTTACACAATGTGATTAGATATCACAATTAGATATGCATAAATATTTTGCTTTAATTTATTAGTTATATTGATTATAGAGGAACTTAGCGGTAAATATCATGGGGATTGCCTTAAAAGGCCAAGTGTCGTTCATTTGTTGAGCTGATTTAACAAGTTATTAAAAGCTAAACCCTTGATGTTAATTGTAAAGGTGGTTTTGTTAGCTTAATTGCACTGCTTATGTTGAGAATTTGCAGGTGGAGAATCTGAGTTTTGAGGAATAAAAAGTCACTTTAGTGACTGTATCTGGCTCTGTTTAAGATAAATAATTGCCGCTAGACTCAATCAAAGCAGATTACATAGTATGTTTTATGGTGTGTGCTATTTATTCTAAAACTGAAAAATTGCTCATTGGAGTGGTTTGCCGATGCTGATGTTTATAGATATATGAGCGAAATAAAAGGAAGTTCATTTCGCTCATATAGCGCTGGCTAAAGCGGGCGAATAGGTACTTTTATGTACTTTAAATAAACCTGTAACAGCCAAATGCTAAAGGGTATTAATCAACAGCAACCATAACATTACTGGCTTTAATAATCGCGTAAGCATTGCCACCCACGGTTAAGCCAAGTTGCTGACAAGATTTTTTAGTGACTACTGATGTGATCTCAACTCCAGGTGCAAGTTCAATGACCACCTCATTGTTTACAGAACCCTCTTCGATTGAGGTGATTTTACCAACCAGTGAATTACGAGCGCTGATTTTCATAATATTTAAATTTCCTATTAATGAGTCAATATGCTGATATTAATTATAAAAATAAGGTATTTATAATTTTTAAAGCGAAATGTATGGCTCGTTCCACTGTGCGTAAAAATGAACCATGGGTCTAAGTTTAATTGATAAATTCAATTTTGCTTGTTCAGAGGTTAACTTTTGCGAGGGATAAGCGCGAAGAAATAGTAAAACTTAATGGGTTAAACGATGAGCGTTATTAAGGGTAAATAATTATGGGGCTTAAGATGAAATGCTTAACTAATCAAGTGTTTACACTTAAGGTGGTAAGTACTAGACGTCATCAAGTATAGGCTTCCTTTATCAGGATTGGGCTAATGAATGTATTTGTCTCATATCAAAATCATGTTAGCTTAATTTTTACACATGTGAGTCGCTACATGTGCTGAGTGATTAAGTTGAGTGAAGATATGCTTAAGGAGAAGGGTTTACAGGATGTTTATCAAACAAGAGATATACCGATTTAGTATCGTTGTCATCAGTCTATTGAGCTTATCTGCGTGCAGTTCAATGTCCCAAAAAAACTTATCAGTTGATGTGAAAATGCCTGCTGCGAGTAGTTTACTCCAACTTCAAGCCAGTAAATATACTGTGCCATCCATTGAGAGTTTGACTCAACTAACACCGATACAAGAGCGGGAGTTATTGGCGTTTATTGCCGATGAAGAAATTGCTGCTTTACCCAATAGAAAAAAAGTGAGTCAATTTATTGGTCAAAAAGTGGTTAATTTTAACTATGAAGGTTCAAACTTTAATGCCAGTGATGCGTGGTTAAATAAATCTGGTAATTGTATGTCTCTAGCTATGTTGACCTATGGCGTCGCAAAATTCTTAAATGTTAAAGCTGTTTTTCAAGTAGTGCATAGTGCGCCCCTTGTGACCGTCATCACCAAGGATTTGATGGTGTCATCGGATCATGTCCGTACCTTTCTTTATGAGGTTGATAGCAGTGATTCAAAATCAAATTTATATCTATATGGCGGAGAGTTCTCTGTGATTGATTACTTTCCTGATCGTAACGACCGCAATGGTGGCGTGGTATCAGACAGTCAATTTTTAGCCATGTTTTACCGTAATTTAGCTGCTGATGCCTTATTGGATGATAAGCTTGAATTAGCTTTTGCGTTAATGCAAAAAGGCCTGTCATTAGCACCGGATTATGTACCCTTGATTAATATGATGGCAGTAGTACACCGCCGTATTGAAGCCTATGATATTGCCGAAGCCTATTATCAGTATGGTTTGCAATTTAAGCCTAACTCACTAAGTCTATTAAGTAATTACAGCTTTGTTCTGAATTCTCAAGGTCGAATAGATGAAGCGCAGAGTATTAGTCAGCAATTATTGGATCTGGAAAATGAAAGCCCTTATGGCTGGTATAGCATGGGAATAGAAGCGTTAGCGTTAAAAGATTACCGAGCAGCAGAGATATTCTTTAGAAAATTCATCAAAAATAGCCCTTATTTCCATCAGGCCTATTATGAGTTAGCCAAGGCGCTCAATGCACAGGGAAAACCCTATGCAGCTAAGCAGAGCTTGAAAGAGGCGTTGACGTTAACATCCCTAGGGGAAAACCAGCAGAAATATTTAGCCAAACTCAATTGGTTAAACTCAGTTGCTAGAAAAGGGCTTGCTGAGCAGTAGGTTATTACGATTTAAAAAGAAAAAGCCAGCTTGCATCATAGAGGTCAGCTGGCTTTTTTATCATTATGAATTAATTAATCAATCGTTAGTGCGACAATCTTAAGGGGATGGTTGTCATCAAATGACGGGAAGTCTTCATGGCAATTTAACCATTCAATTGAGCTGACACTGCGGTCTTGTTTTTCAACACAGCGCACTAAGCTGTTGAGCCAGGCTTGTCGTTCCACTTTGGCGACATTGTTACAGCACACTATGGTGCCACCACTTTTTGTTGTTAGCATTGCAGGCTTAAATAAACCTTGGTAATCATTAATCAGATCAACGGTGCCAAATGGGCTTTTTGCAAAACGTGGCGGGTCCAGAAAGACTAAATCAAATTGAGTCGCGGCTAGCTTGGGATATTTAGGTAATTTTTGCCCGCGGCGGCCACCGACCTTAAGACCAGCTAATTGACGCAGCGCAGGAAAAGCATCGCTTTGAATAAACTCACAAGTATCTGCTACCTCATTGAGCTCAGCATTCTTTTGGCCTGCAGCCAAAGCAAATGATGAGAAATCCACATTAACTGCCCGAGTTGCACCGCCTATGGCTGCTGCAGTGCCAATACCGCAAGTGTATGAAAATAGGTTTAGTACGGTTTTGCCTTGGCTATTGGCTCTGACATATTCTCTACCGATACGCATATCAAGGAACAATAACGGATCTTGGCCTTCATGGCGTAATTTTGAGGTGAACTTGATGCCATTTTCTTGGATAACTTGCTCTGAGCAGGCAAAGTCATTGAAGTCATCAGCAAGATTATTTTCAATGCGTGAATTACGTTTAGCACGGTCATTGTAGATAATAGGTAACTCAATATGTGCGTTAAGGACTTCAGTTATTTGCGCAAGCTGTTGCTCAGTTAAGGTCTGATGGAATGTTTGAATGAGCCATGCATTACCATAACGGTCAATATTAAGACCATTTTCGCCTTCAACTGTGCCATGAAATACCCGAAAACAATCGGTTTGTTGAAGCGCTGCTTGTTTAAAAAATTCAGCGCGTTGATTAATGGCGTGAGTAAGAGAAGACTGCAATGACATAATTGTGCTCGTTAGCATTAAAAAGGCAAAAAGGGATTATATCAAGCTTCGAGTTACTTGTCGGTATGTGTTACCGCTTCTGAAGGAGGATTTATATGCCCTCTGTAACAAGCACTGAAATCAAGCTCTCATATTTATTTTTAAAAGTAACAAATTGTAGCCTTAGCCATATTTTTCATCGAAAATATCCACACTCTTTAACGAAATCTGTTACCTTTTCACATCCTGTAAATATCTGAAAATAATCGAAATAGTTTTTTATATTGTAATTGTCGAGCGAAATAGCAGATGACTCTAAGTTGGGGTTGTAAGACCATTTATGCTCCGTCAACTCAAGAGTATGCCGTAGCGGTTCTCTGCTTTAGTTATTCCAAGTATTCGCTATTTGATTAATTTTTCGATTTAGTTAGTTGTAAACGACGAGGTTCACTTGAATCACCTGCTGCGCCATTCACTATTACCCGTATTATTGCTTTTTTTTTGCGGTATTTTTTCGACCGCAGCAACTGCAGCAAAGCCGCCAGTTTTCGATTTATTAGATGAGATTGCCAGCATTGAACACGGGCCGCAATTAACGGCGTTATATCTTGGGGCTGATAAAGACCCTGAAGGCACCTTAACGGCTTTAGAGCAACTAAAATCCCAAGGTGTTATCGATGGTAATGACTATTTTAAAACCATTTATTATCTGATCCTTTATAACGTTCAATTTGTACTGTCTGATGTTGAGGCGGCAGAAAAAACCACTAAAACCTTATATCAATTTGGCCTAGATAGCGGCCAAGACTGGATTGTGGCCGAAGGCCTAACCATTAAAGGCACCTTGGCGGCGAGAAAAAGTGAAGGTAAAAAAGCGCTGCGACTGATAGAGCAAGCGATCAGCTTAGCCGAACAACTGCATTATGACCGCTTACTGGCTCGTGCACTTAATATACGAGGCATAATTCACTCACGTAGTTTAGCTTATGAATTAGCGATTGAGGATTATCAAAGAGCGATTAAACTGGCTGAAACCACCAATAATAGCGATTTTGTATTTAAGTTATATTCAAATATATCAGTGCTTTATTCTATGGTTGAAGATTGGCCTAGCGCGATTGAATACAATAAAAAAGCCACTGAGTTATATCTTAAAAGTGATAATGTCAGCTTTGAGTACTTAGTGATCCTATACAGTAATGCTAGTAACAATATGCTAGAAATTAATGATATAGAAGCGGCGACCCAATACAGTGAAAAAAGCATTGCCGTGGCACGGGAGTCCAATAATAACCAGCTTATTGTCAACGCCTTAATGACCCAGACCCACTTATTAATTAGTCAGCAACTCTTTGCTGAGGCTGAGCCAGTGGCAATGGAATGTGTTGAGCTCGCGAAGCAAGTGCATGATCAATTACCTTATAACGAATGCTTAATGGGTCTCGGCGAGGTCAGTTTATTTAAGGGTGATAGCGCCACTGCTGGTGATTATGCCAACAATGCCATGGCCGGGCTTAAGGCCATTGATAACCAAGACTCACTATTAAAGTCCTATGAATTATTGGCGCGAGTCTATCAAGCACAGCAGCGATACCCTGAGGCCATTGAGCAATTAACCACTTATTATGAAGGCACCCAAAAGCTGCTTTTCAATCAGCGTGAAGAACAGTTATTTGCCTTAAAAGCCTTGTATGAAGGCCAGCTTCAAGATGAAAAAATTGCCTTATTAACCGCAGAAAATGAACTGAAGGCCGCCACACTTGATAAAAAAGAGCTACAAGAAAGAATATGGTTGTTAGCTTTGGCTATTTTAGCTATTGGCTTAGTGTTATTAATTAGACGTTACTTTTTAAGTGAAAAGAACATCGATAGCCTGCGAACATCAAATAAAAGTTTGTATAAAGCTTCAAATAACGATCAACTCACAGGACTACACAACCGCCGCTATATCGAGCACTTTATTCATCATGAGCTAACCGCATTTCCGAATGCTTATTATTGTATGTTGATGATTGACTGCGATAACTTTAAAAAAGTGAACGATAATTATGGTCATGATACTGGGGATATCGTGCTCACAGAAGTGGCCAAGCGTTTATCGAACAGCATTCGTAAAGGGGATGTATTAGTACGATGGGGCGGTGAAGAGTTTATTATATTATTGCAAGTTGACGAAGCCGACCCCACCTCTCTGGATGAAGTGTTAAGCCGTTTTAATCAGGCTATTAGCACTGAAGCCGTTATAACTCCAGCTGCTGATTTAGTGGTGACAGTATCGATTGGCGCAAGTCGACCGACAACAGCCAAAAGGCTAGTCGAAGAGTGGGATTCAATCCTCAAACTTGCCGATACCGCGTTATACCAAGCTAAACAAGCTGGACGCAATTGCGCGGTTATTGCGGAAAAATAACTTATTCAGGCAAATGCACTTTAAAGGTTTTATCGGCGATAACTTTGCCGTTTAGCTCTAGGGTCATGCGCCAGTTGCCGACTTTGTTGTCAATTGGCGCCCAAATACAGTCTCCAAGGTAAAACTTCCAATCGTTTTCTTTGATGTACACTTCACCATCGAAAGGCGCTTGAATATTGCCTTCTGCATCGGGAATATCGGGGTGATAAATACAGTAACCTAACACTTGATTTTTGGCTTTGCGAATACGGGTGACAAAGCCAAATTCAATGTCTATTTCAGCAGGCACATGTACGGTGGCTTTTAAAAATCTTGGCAGTTCATCACTATCAGAATCCCATTGACTGAAAATCCCCGCTTGAATAATACTGACATCTGCTTTTAATTTACTCATATCTTGTAGATCTCTATAGCTAACGCTAGTCCTTTCTTTAATCCTTGCTCAGCTGGCTAATAGCGGCTTGCATTGCAAACTCATAGCCCTGAATGCCTAAGCCGCAAATTACCCCGACCGCTTTATCTGATAAATAAGAATGATGTCTAAAAGGCTCGCGAGCATGAACATTTGAAATATGGACTTCAATAAACGGAATATTCACCCCAAGCAGTGCATCGCGCAGGGCGACACTGGTGTGGGTAAAGGCGGCAGGATTGATCACAATAAACTTGGCATCAGTGGCATGAATCGCATTGATAAGTGCGTGTTCGGCATTAGACTGGATATGATCAAAGTCTAATTCGGCACCATGGGCTTGAGACTGACACTTTGCCACAATGGTGTCTAAGTTATCGCTGCCATAAAGGCCTGGCTCACGACGGCCTAATAAATTTAAATTAGGGCCATTAACTAGTAAAATCTTGGCTTTGGGCGTCATGCACTTTCCTTAAAATTGCTACTGATGAGTATTGATAATACCGAATAAGGTTAATTTATCATGTAATTATTGCCATAAGTGGATAAATTTTCATGGCTGTATTAAGGCGAGTTTGAAAACGATTGCAGCTTAATAATCAGATTTGTTTTTTCGTAGCGCTTTCGTAGCGCCGCGTTGCTTTTTGGCATCGACTCTGCGGCGTTGACTGCCTTTAGTCGCTTTGGTGGCAATACGTTTTTTTTGCACTATACCGACACTTTTTACTAGCTCAATAAACTGCTCTAATGCCAGCTGACGATTAAAATCTTGGCTGCGGCTTTGTTGGCATTTTATGATCACTTTACCGCTCTTAGTAATGCGATGATCGGCTTTGGCTAATAGCTTTTGCTGATAAAACTCAGGTAGCGATGACTGACGTATGTCAAAAATAATCTGCGCTGCAGTGGAAACTTTATTAATGTGCTGCCCACCAGCGCCGCTTGAACGGATAAATTGCCATTCAATTTCATTATCTTCGATGCTGACGCTGTTGGTTATCTTGATCATTATATGATTCTACTTTTTACCATTTACTTGGGTCTATTTAAGGGGCCTGATTCGAGTTTATTGTTTGTTACCACTTGAGTTTAACAAACTTTTGTTTAGTACTGCGGATAAGATTTGTTACTATCAATAATTATCTAGAAACTAGGCCACATTGACCGTTTGGAGTTGCTTTATGTTGTGCCAAATCCCCGATATCGCTAAAGGCGTTATTAGCTTATTCGTTAGTGGGCGTTTATCTACCCAAGACTATCGCACTCAACTACAACCTTTAATTGCCCAATATCGCGAACAAACTGGTAAGGTTTTCTTATACATAGAGGCGGATGTGTTACTTGAAGGTTGGGATGTCAGCTCCTTGTCTGGGGGCGATAAAGTGCAATTACCCCATTTTGATGCATTAGTGTTTGTCGGTGGCCCTGACTGGGTAGGCAATGCGGTTAATTTACTGGGTCCTTTCATGCAAGGTGAGGTGGCTTGGTTTCCATTAGAGCAAAAACAGCAAGCCATAGCCTGGCTACAACAATAATTTATTTGATTAACCATTCAGGGAATTAGAAAGTATGTCATTAACTCAATCATCTTCAAAAATAGCGGCAGTATTAAGCGCAGGTTTATTAATTATCGGTCTAAGTGCCTGTTCACCAGAAGTAGGCAGTGAGGCGTGGTGTAAGCAAATGAAAGAAAAACCTAGCGGTGATTGGACTGCTAATGAAGCTGCCGATTATGCCAAGCATTGCGTTTTTTAAGTTGAGACTTAAGTCGTTATAGCGATAGATAGCGTTAGCAGGTAGATAATTTTTAAATACACTTGCTGTGCTATCTAGTTTTATTAATTTTCTATTTTTCGCTACTTTTAATTGCCTGCAGGTAACCATAAGTATGCCCTTTACTCCTAAAATAGCGCTGCTAAAAAGGCATTTACATAATACTTTGGCTATTTGGTTGTCCCTCTTTGATTTTCCCTCTGGTTTCTTATCGTTACCCTCATGAACCATTTATCGACTTGATATCTGAGTATTAGGGTTTCATAGAATATAACTGTCAGATGTTGCTTGTTTGTTACTTTTGCTGGGGCAGGGTAAAATATGATTTGATAATCTATTTCGTTAAGGGAAGTGATGAAAAAAATAATTATGCTAGCGTCATTGGTCGCACTTTGTGGTTGCAGTGCTGATAAGCCTCAAGAAGTGGAAATTAACTCAGCAGCTAATTCAACCGCTAATTCAGCAGCTAACTCAGACATCCATTCAGACATCCATTCAGACATTAACTCAGACATTAGCAAGGCTAGTAACAAGAGTACCAGTAAGGAAAGTGAGGCAAACCCCGCGACGTTAAATACTGTCGATACAGTCAGCCTGGTAGAACCCCTGACGGCCAACGTTGACACTAAAAAACAGGATAAGATCAACGCTTTATCTACAGCTCAAACTTCTGCAGCAGGTGAGCCATCTCAGTATTCTGTGGCAATCAATAATGAAAAATTTATTACGGATAATGTGGTTATCAAAACCGGTCAGTCACTGTTTAATATGCAAATGAATGACTACGGCGTTGCGAAGGGCTCTTTTGTTATTATCTCAAAGGTCACTCCACAGTGGCTTGAAAGCGACTTTTCTATAGATAACATAGCTAAAGAAACCTATCGACTTGCTCCCCATTCTGCTGATGAAGATTTGTATGCTTGGTATAAACAGTTAGCCAAAGATGTGCGATTTAGCGTGGTTGAGTTAGAGGTCGACTATAGTGGCAAAGCTCATGTTCCGGAGTTTTAAATGCTAATTTTTAAATACGAGTTTTAAAATGCGACAGTAAATAAGACTTTAAATCAGCGAACAAATAAAAAAGCCACAACAATTTGTTGTGGCTTTTAGCATTTATTAATCCTTATTTACGGCGACGAAGCGCTGCAAATGGTAATAATATCAATCCTAACCAACCCATAGAACCACCACCTGGTGATTTAGCTTTTATAGGTTCAACTACAACTGGAATATCCTTCACCGTCACAGATACAGGGGTGACAACATCAGTCATGCCATCATTGACCGTTAAGGTAAACTCTAACATTTCAGAGCTAGTATCAATTAGGGGGGCAGTAAAGCTTAATTCAGCAGTGGTTTCACCGGTGAATGTTACTGCAGTGCCTGAGGTTTGCTCCCACATATAAGTTAATACGTCAGCAGCATTTGCATCAACTGCAGTAGCGCTTAAGCTAACGGCTTCACCTTCTTGAACTTCTGTGGCATTTGCTTCAATTGACACAATTGGTAAGCGGTTATCACAAGCAAAACTGTCACCTGCAACCACATCTGAGAAAATGCTCGTTTGGATATTGCTAAAGGTTATATCATCAATATACCAACCTGCAGCAAACCCTGAGAATGGGTCTGGGACAACGGCTGAGTCAGTGGCTACGCGGAATCTAAACTGTACTTGGTTACCGTTTAAGCTTTCACCAAAGTTAATCGTTTCAAAGCCATAATTTACACCAGAATACATATCACGGTCAGCAATAGCTGCTTCTGTATATTCAAGGCCAGTATCCGTATAACCGTCGCCTTCAAATGTGGCGCCAGCCTCGATAACATCTACCCAGTCACCACCATTGATACTGACTTCAACTACTGCGCCATCGAAACCTTCTTCTAAATTATATAAATGCCAGAAACTAACGGTGTAATCCCCTGCGAAACCCACAGTCATTGGGCGAGTTTCATAGGCGACATCTGAAGTAAAGCTATTGCCTGTCGCTGAGATGAGCCCATCGAACTCATCCCATTGATCTAAACCGAAAGTGCCACCAGCCATATCACCGCCAGCCATCACATTCTCGCTAAAGTCATTCAACCTAGAAAGGGTGTTAAGATCTTCGTATTGCTCTGTACCCGTTAACTCGCGAGTTTCGAAGTCGACGTTAACCGTTGTTGATAGCATATATTCATCAGCTTCAGCTCCCTCGGCAACATCAGGTACAAATTTCAGTACTAGCTCTTCGCCTGTTCCTGCGTTATCTAGGGTAAATTCTAATGGTGAACTGGTTGCTGAGCCAAATAGCGCAATATCATCAAAGCTAATAACTCCTTCATTGGCGAAGGTGACAGTATGATCACTTTCAACCATAACAGTCCCTGTCAGGCCTGCTAATGCTTCAGTACCATTATTCTGAATAGTGAAGCTAATGGTGCCAGTTTCACCCTTATCAAGAATGTTATCGCTTGAACAATATCCTGACATCAAGCCTTCGTAGTTGGCATTGAGCATGTGTTCACTTACTGCGTAAGTGGCTAACTCAGTTTCATATGACTCAACAACACCTGCGTGGTCGGTGGAGAAACGGCTTGGTGATTTCGCGCCGACACCCATTCCGCGTCTAGCGAAAGCGGCTAAGATCACTTTATAATCTTCAATATCGTTAGCATAGGCTGCAGCAAGGAGTGCATCACGACCTTCGGTAAAGGTTGGCGCCATTGGCATCATTTTATAACCGGCAACTAAGTAGTCTTTCATCAAGCTCTTAGCTTCGTCGAAGGTATGACGTTCATCGTTAACTAAGCCGATAAATGAATCCCACAACATTGCTGCGTAGACAGAGCCCGAACCATGGACTTGTGGATTTCTTTCAACATAAGCAAATGTCGATGGGTTAATGTCCATATTAGTTGAATATGGGAACTCACGGATACCGTTTACAAAGCTTGCTACATAAGTAGTATCGCCATATGCGCCAGCGTAATCCTCGTTACCTGCTACTAAGTTATCTGCAGCATCTGAGCCAAATAATAATGCATGGAAGTCACCAAAACCTTCACCCATAGAACGTGCTTGATTACTGCTTAAACCCGAACCATTACCGACTAAACGGTTACTGATGTAGTGCCCCCACTCATGGGCAACAATGGCGTTATCCCAAGAACTGTCTTTAAAGTTACGGGTTAGGTCATTCTTGAACATTTCAATAGACACAGTTTCATTTGCATCTAAAAGCGCATATATAGCAGCGCCGTCACTGAAGTTAATACCCATGCTTGGAATTGTGACTGTATCGTCAGCTCCGCCCATTGGTGCAGGGGTACCATCATCGATGTTGTTGGCAATAATCACCGCCACTGCGCCAGCGTCTTGGGCATTTTTAACTTTCACGGTGAAGTTACACGCGCCGCGGTCAATAATGGCAATTTTACCAGCAATATCAGCGCCATTCACAGAAGCTTCACAGCCATCTCTAATTGGGTCAACACCATCTTCAATACGAACTAAATCGCCCGAGATCTCATAAACATCGGCACCAAAACTTGAAAATTGGACAATGTCTAATAAACCCAATGCAGCGTGAGAAGTGATGGTTAAACCATAATCAACGCCGTTTTCAGCTTGAGTGGTTTCCCATAAATACATCTGCATGCGTGGTGACGCACCATCAGCAGGGGTCGACATGTTAGCGTTATCAAAGCCTGAGTTATCTTGTACTTCTACATTGAGCGGATCGCCTTCAATACCACCTCGATCATAGTTTACTGCTTGGGCATTACCTGCTGCTTCATCAAAACCATGATCATAATAATCATTGTGTAAGTAGTTGTTCATGTAGAACAAATTAACAATAGCGGCTTTGCGGTTGTTTATTGAGTACTCAGGTTCATTGACATTGTATACATAATCAAATGTGTTAGCGCTGGTGGTTTCTGCTTGGTAATCACCATTGGTGAAGCCTTGAGGTGCTACAGCATCAACATAGGCATTCACATTGTTACCTGAGGTAGTTGTTGCATCATCTGCTAACCAAGGGTCCATTGTGCTAATTGGCCCGTGGCTTAAACCTACTAATGGTGCATCTAAGTAAGGTGCGGTTAGATAAGCGTCAACATCGCTGCCTTCTGGAGCTGGCATCACATTGCCGTGTGGGCTATCCCAAGGCTTGCCGTCAGCATCAGCGTAGATACGGTAATCAAAATCAGCGGCATGACTGGTTAAGTTTTTCGTAAATAGGACTTCACCGGTTTTAGCTGAAATGACGTAGCTGAAATACTCAGACTCACGGCTATCCACAGAGCCTGTTTCAATTTCGACGTAGTGGGCAGCAACTAAGTTGTTTTTATATTCAAAGAATACTTTCTTTGCGCGAGGTTCACCCACCAACACTTTATCATTAGCTGTGTTAGTCACGGCAAATGTTTCATATTTTCCATTCGAAGACTTTGAGGCTAGGGTTATTGCGTTACTGTTGCCACCCATTGCCTTAAATGCAGCGTTTATTGAATTGGCAGCATCACCAAATGCAGAGTCAGTATTCTTTAAAATAGAAGCTGCTGACTTAGTATTGGCTGAAGAACTAAAGTAACCAGAAGAAGCAACAAGGTTTAGTTCTCTGTCTATCATGACATTGAATTCACTGTTAAATACTTCAACACCGGCAATTTCTTGCTTATATTTAGCAATAATCGGGCCGCGACCCATATCATGAGTATTTGCTAGAACCGCTTGAGCCAGTCCTCTTTTAGCTGATGACATACCCGTTAATTGAGCCAAATAAAAATCGGCGGCATAAGCCGTTTTGTTGGTTGTTTTTAGGGCGCCTAAGTTTGGCGTAGACTGATTTTTACCAGCCCATTGGAATGTGGTTTTACCTAGCTGAGCATCAAATTGATTTTTCATACCGCTGACGGTCGCGGCATTTTCAATTTTATTATACTTTTTAACAAGTTGAGCTTTATCAAATGATTTATAGTTTGGTGCCTCGTTCAATTCAGTGCTTAAAGCACTAAATGACATACTTGAAAGAGTTGCACCAATAACGGTGGCTATTGCTGTTTTATTAAAGTTCATGTCTCATCCTTAATCCTTAAAATTTTTACGGCCCCTCTATAAACTGAGGGTGTACAATTTGTAACATAAGATAGGCTTGTGTTAAATAATTGTTTTTTTGCGGATTGTCGGCTATATGTTTTTTGTGGGATTGGTGACTTGATTTAGATTTGTTACGCACGCATAGTGTTGTTTTAGTTGCAAAAAATACTTTAATGCTCACGGGGTAATAAATCATCTAACATAAATTTTTACTAAAATTTATGTTAAAAAATGGTAGGGTCGGGTTAGTGTAAAGTTTCTATTACTGGAACTAATGGAGCGATAAAGGAGCAGGGTGAGAGCATGAGTGTTTGTTTTTTGCTCAAAGCTTTGCAACCAGCCATAAATACCTTCTCAAAATAGTCGATATTCATAGCTGCTATCTTTTGTTTCCGACGAATACTCGCCTTCTTTGTTGTTTCCGCACGCAACATGCTTAACGTTATATGCCTCATGCAGGCCAAATTCTCCGCCGGGATCTTTCAGCTTGCTAAAATGTTGAGAAAATGCGTCGGTACTCATGATTGCTACTCTAGAAAAAGAGAGCATATGATCACAGCTCAACCTTTAGGTCAAATCAGATTTTATTGTTCATAAAACGTTCGCGAACTCCCCATGGATAAAGGAGTCACTTGAAGGTGAATTAACATTGGCAATATTAGCTGGTGTGATGACTAAACTGACTGGCTAACCCAGTTAAGTCGCAAGTATTTTGTTTGTGATACCAATCTCACCGCGGCTAATGAAACTCATCATAAAATTGCTGAAGCAAGGCGCGATTGCCATTAAGTATTAATTTTAAAATTAATATTACCTCCACCTTATAAACTTAATACTAATTAATTATTGAGTTTATTAGTTCTGCTAGCAATTGATTATTAGTTATCTGCTATTTTATTGGTTTGATATATGACGTTCTATTTTTAATGAGTGTATGAATTGCTGTTTTTCTCATTTTTTGATCTGTCAATTAAAATCCTGTCTATTTAAGTTTGAATTAAGCTTTTATTAATGTTTATTTAACACTTGATGGCGTATTTGGTTTCAATGTATTAGTTATTGATTATTTTTTTATTTTTTATTTTTTATTGGCGGCTACTTTTTAAAAGATAGATTCATGATTCATTCAAAGGTTTTTTATATAATAGTATTATCAATACCTCAAAAGTAGTATTGCTTTGATGCAAGGTTATTGTATTGGATTAGAACATTGTCACATTAATTATTTAAATAAATGTGAGTTTATATTTTCTGTGATATTACTTATTAAACTTTAATAAGTAAGTATTAAAGTTATAGCAATTGATGAATGCTAATAAATATAAATAAAGTTCCATTTGGAGTGATGATGAAATTACAAAAGCTAGCGCTAGCGGTGATGGTATCTGCAGTTTTTACAGGTACTGCAGTTGCTAAAGATGTTGATCTATACAAGAGTGAAAACTGGCAGCAAACCTTCCCTGAGCAATATAAAACTTGGGCTGAAACTGAGCAAAGTACCCCAGCCAATGGCGAGCTTGACGATCTTTTAGCGGCTAACCCAAACCTTGTTTCGGCTTGGGCGGGTTATGGTTTTGCTAAAGACTATAACCGTGCTCGTGGTCACCATTATGCATTAACAGATATTATTAAAACTCTGCGGGTAGGCCACCCTGTTGTTGGTCATGACGGCAAAGTGGTTGGTGAAGCAATGGCTGCTAGTTGTTGGTCATGTAAAACCCCTGATGTTGCTCGCATGTATGACGAAGTAGGTGAAGGTAAATTCTCTGACAATGCTTGGTCAACTTGGGGTCATGAAATGTCTAACACAATCGGCTGTGCTGATTGTCATGAGTTAGGTAAAGAAGAGCTTAGATTGAGCCGTCCGTATGCCGATCGTGCGATGAAAACAATTGGTAAAGATTTCGCTAAGCAAGATTCAATCATGCAAGCTAGCCAAACATGTGCTCAGTGTCATGTTGAATACTATTTTGATGGCACTGATAGCAAAAAAGTGAAATACCCAATGGATTACTGGGTACCAGGCGTTGAAACTGATTACAAAAAGTTTGTTAATTACACAGGTACTGACGGTTTATATGTAGGTTTTGCTGCTGAAGCACAACTTGCGTATTTTGACCAACGCGGCTTTAAAGATTGGACCAACGCAGTATCTGGTGCGCCAATGATTAAAGCGCAGCATCCAGAATTTGAAAACATGTTAGATAGAACAGAACATGCAATGGATGACCATTTAGAGTTTGGTTGTACCACTTGTCATATGCCGAAAGCGACTAACGCTAAAGGCGCTGAATTCTCTAACCATAAAGTGACTTTTGAAGCTGATAAATTGCCAGCAGACTGTCAATCTTGTCATGAAGCCGGTGACTTTAAAGAGATCCTTGATGAGCGTAAAGCTGAGATCACTAAGTTACGTTTCGATGCTAATGGCACCGACCCACGGTTAACTGAAGTACACTTTAAAGCACAAGCTATTTGGGCTGCTAATGGCATTAAAGGCCTAGAAGCTGGTCAAACTATTCCACAAGCAAAAGGCAACTATGAAGCTGCACTTAAAGCGAAAACACCATTAGCCGGTGAAATGAATAGCTTACTGACTAAAGTCAGAAATGCGCAATGGTTCTGGGATAGTGCAACAGCATCTCACGGTATTCATGCGCATAACCCGACTGAAGCAGTACGTTTGCTTGAAAAATCTAATAGCATTTTAGATGCAGCATTGACTGAAGCTAATGCATTACTAGCCAAGTACGCACCTAGCTACAAGTATGATGCGACTAAGTACGACACTAAAGCGAAGGTACAACCTTTAGTGGGTCTTGACTTAGAAGCAATGCAAGCGTCTAAAGAAATATTCTTAGATAAGCGCGTTAAAAAAGAATGGCCAGCAGAGCTTAAGTAAGCTCGCTAGTTGATTGAAATGAAATAGACTTTCCATACTGTTTATTTAAATTCAATCACAGTACAGATAGCCATTAAAACCAATGCCAGTCGATGTAAATCGACTGGCATTTTGTTTTGATTTACATCACTTTATTGTCGCTTAAGCTGCATTTTCACTTACTGGCATGTTGGCCATAGTCTCCATTCACGAATATAGCTGTTCAAAAAAAACTGCAAATAAGGTGTTGCTTAATTAGGATTACGATTGTAATCTTAATTGGAGATTACAACCGTAATCCTAATGTTTGAAGCAAACTTTATTGAAAGAAGCAGTATTTCAAACATCTTTTATCCAACACTGCATTGAAAAAACAGTATTGAAAAAATAGCATCGAAAACAAATAGCATTGGAAGTAAACGATGAAAGACATCAGCAATAGCGAACTATTAGTCCTTAAACAACTTTGGCAACGGGCACCTTTAACATCAACTGAAGTGGTTGATGCTCTGGCATTAAGTCATGACATGCATGAAAAAACCGTTAAAACCTTAATTAACCGCTTAGTAAAAAAGCAGGCGATTAGTTTTGAGAAGCAAGGTCGGGTTTACCATTATTCACCATTGATTGTTGAGCATGACTACACAGCTAAAGAGTCCGAATCATTTGTTGAACGTATGTTCTCTGGCAAGTTAACCCCTTTAGTGGCGGGTTTTGCAAAGAACAATAAGTTATCAGCTGAAGATGTTGCTGAATTAAAGTCATTACTTGATGATTGGCAGCAGGAGCAAAAATGATGCTGAATTGGTTTATGGAACAAACCGTAATATTAACGCTATTTTGTTTACCGATGATGGTGTTTCATCGGGTTATTTTGGCAAAAATCGGTGCCCATTATACTTATGTGTTATGGAGTTCAGTGCCGATACTATTGCTAATTTCAGTAGGTCAGCTGTGGTTTCCTGAGGGCTTTATGCACCTAAAGCTTTCATGGTTGTCATTGCCTGAGCCTGCTGCAGTCATGCAGCATTATCAAGTGCTTGCCACTGATACTATCAAGCTATCTTCTATGCTCATTAGCTCACTGTATCTCGACTACTTATACATCGCGATTATGAGCTTGTTATTATTGAGTATGGTGTACCAACAGACTCAATTTAATCCCATTGTGGCCTCAGCGGTTAAAGTCGCTGAAACCAATAAGGGGGTTGATATATTGGCTCATGAATCCGTTCAGTCTCCAATGCTGGTGGGGTTATTGTCACCTTGTATTCTGGTGCCGTTAAATTTCAAATCATTAGATATTAATCAACAGCAAGCAATCATCGCTCATGAAGCGTTCCATCATCAGCGTAAAGACTTATGGTGCAATGTCATTGGTTGTAGCGTGCTATTGATGTTCTGGTTTAATCCGTTGATGTGGTTTGCTTACAGGCGTTTTAGACATGACCAAGAGTTGTCGTGTGATGCTCAAGTAACATCAGAAATGGATAAAAATAATAAAATTGCCTATAGCCATGCGCTATTGGCCTACTCGCAACATGTTCCTTTGAGCATGTTACACACTCACTATGGAGATAAAACCATCTTAAAAGAAAGGATTATACAGATGAAAAAACAGCACGGAAAAAACACACTCGTCATCATGGGGATCACCCTAGCATTAGGTATCAGTGGATTAATAATAAACCAGCAAGTTCATGCCGGTTCACAAGCTAAGCAAGCGGAGACACATGTTGTCCCTACAATGCGTATAGACCCTATTTATCCTGCTAAAGCGGCAACTGCAGGGCTCAATGGCTATGTGCAACTGGAGTTTGATATTAGTCAATCCGGTAAAGTGTCGAATGTTGCAGTGATTAAGTCATCTCCTACAGGTGTATTTGACCAATCAGCTAAAGATGCCTTATCACAATGGGTTTATAACGAATCAGAAAATGGCGTTAAAAATGCACAAGTGCAGCTTGATTTTGTCATCCATGAGCCTGCTGCAGATGTAGAGCGCATTAAAGTGAACTAATGATAAGTGTCAGCAATACTCGTTTTTTTGAGTATTAACTGAGAGGTTTAGCTTGATCACCTAAACCTGAATTGATCCTAAATTAGCATGTGATATATAGGTTGTTGGTTAAGATAAGGCTTATTTATTATCCCCATCATGATGGCTTACACTGATTTACTTAACCCTGATGCCGGTTTAATGGCGTTTACGTTTGCCATAGTGCAAACCGCGACCTTTATTGTCGTGATAGCCATTTCGATAGAAGGTTATCTATTACGACCGCTTAAACCGATTGAGCGAGTGCTGGCAATAGCCGTGGTACCTTGGGTATTGTTTAACCCGTTAAGTACTGGCTTTGTGGGCGTATTAGTGATTTTAGGTCTGATTGGCGTGCAGTGGAAAACACGTGCTGTGGTAGCGGCTTAAATCGAAATAATAGCGAACCAGTTTATTCTAAAATACTGTTATTAAGCAGTATTTTTAGGCTATTTTAATAAATCGGTTTGTTGTGTATCTTGCGTTTAATTTTCATTCCAACCTCAAATCTGCTTAGGGTAGTAACAATTGTCTAATTGAATGATGACTATATTGATAATTCAATTATTAATGATAAAACGTCACTTATTCAACTCAAAAAACAGACTTTTTCAACTCCAAAAAACACACCGCAAGACACCTAGGTAAAGTAATTGTTAATAATGTGACAATAAAAAGTAACTCAAACCGCTCAGTAAGTCTCTGTTTTTATTATCTATTAATATTTATATCATATTAGTGAAATTTCACTGTCATTTTAACGCAGTCTTTTTGTCATTTTTGCGGGTTAGTTTGTCGTCCATTGAAACAACTTAACTCGCTTACACCCGTCTTCGGAGATGACAATGGAACTGAAAAAAATGTTTAAACTTAGTGCTGTATCAGCTGCGCTTTCTGCAACCTTATTACTTGCGGGCTGTGGTGGCGATATCAATATTGATACGGGTTCACAAGAGCCGACTAACCCTACAAATCCAACGGATCCAACCACACCGACTGAAACGGACCAACAACTTGCTTACGGCGGCTTTGCAGAAAAAAGCACTACGATAGCGGCTATCGATGGTAAAGAAGTGTGGGTGTTAACAGGCACACTGGCACCTTCTACTGCAGCTTCAACAGTAAAGGTAGGTGGTCAAGATGGCGCGAACATCATTTTAGGAAACGATGTGGTGTGGATGCTTGATGGTGCAGTTATCGCTGGCGGCGATAAAGCTGACTCGGTTGAATTATCAATTATGGCTGGCACTAAAATTATTGGTGGTAGCGAGTCTTATTTAGTCATTAGCCGTGATTCAAAAATTATGGCCGAAGGCACAGCTGACGCGCCAATCGTATTTACTTCCCTTGAAGCGGCGCTAGGCCAAACTGGCGAAGCGGGTCAATGGGGCGGCTTAGTAGTTTTAGGTAACGCACCTGTTAACTCATGCCCTGATTTAACCAGTTGTGATGCTGCATTTGAAGTGGGTAACCACAACTACGGTGGTGATAACACTGAAGATAACTCAGGTGTTATTCAGTATGTTCGGGTTGAGTTTGGTGGCTTTAAAATCAACGACACCCAAGAAATGAACGGTATTAGTTTCGCGGCAGTTGGCGCAGGTACAACTGTTGATCATATCCAAATTCATAAAAATAACGATGACGGTGTTGAGTTTTGGGGCGGTAACGTTTCGCTTTCACATGTGGTGTTAACTGAAAACTTTGATGACTCTCTAGATTGGACTAACGGTTGGCAAGGTAGTGCCCAGCACGTTTATATCCGTCAAGAGGATAACGGTTCAAACCGTGGTATCGAAGGTGACAGCAACAGCAGCGCTGATGCTGAACCACAGTCTATGCCTACATTAGCTAACTTCACCATTCAAGTGGCTAACGGCACTAACAGTGGTGGTGATGACGCTGAAGGTATTTTACTGCGCAAAGGCACGGCTGTTAACGCATACAACATGCTGGTTAAAGGCGATGTTGATTCTGGCGAATGTTTAGAAATCAATGACGACAATACAGTTGATACCGCTGAAGCTGGCAACTTAAACATGCAAAACAGCTTAATCGATTGTGTTGAGCCGTTTAAGAGTGCCAAGGTTGATGCTGATAAAGGTTACACCAAAGCTTACGACGTTGAAGCTTGGTTTATGGCCCAAGAAGGTAACTTAGCCGGTGCTGCAGATTTATCAGGGTATATGCCTAATTCATCTTCTGTTGCTTTAACTGGCGGCGCAGCTGATTTAGCTAACATGGATGACCGTTTAGATGATGCCCAATATATCGGCGCATTTAATGGCAGCACTGACTGGACGGAAGGCTGGACCACGGCCATTCATGAAGATGCAGCGCCTGCACCAACTGAATTACCAGTTTTAACATCTTGCCCTGTAGGCACAACTTCAGAAGATGTGGTTGCAGGCCTTTATAAAGATGACAGCGTGACTTTAGTCTGTTCAATCGAAGGTAACATCACCACCAATACAACACTGCTTGCTGGTCAAAACGTGATGTACAAAGTAGATGGCGGCGCGGTGATTGTAGGTGGTGATAACGCAGACTCTGCAACACTGGCAATTCAAGCGGGTACGCAATTATTTGCGACCGACAACAGCTACATCGCCATTAGTCGTGGCTCTAAAATCATGGCCCAAGGCAGTGCTGAGCATCCAATCGTTATGACCTCTCAGCAAGATGTAATAGCTGGCGCAGAAGGTGAGCGTGGTCAGTGGGGCGGTTTAGTTATTCTGGGTAATGGCGAAACCAACAAGTGTCCTGATAAAGGCAACTGTGATGTGTCATTTGAAGTGGGCGACTTCCCATACGGCGGTAATGACAATGCTGATAACAGCGGTCAAATCAGCTATGTGGTAGTCAAATACGCCGGCTTTAAAGTCAATGATACCCAAGAAATGAACGGCATCTCATTTGCGGCAGTGGGCAGTGGAACCCAAGTTGACCATATTCAAGTCCATGCAAATGGCGATGATGGTGTTGAGTTTTGGGGCGGTGCAGTCAATCTTAAATATGTTTACCTAACGGATAACTTTGATGACAGCTTAGATTGGACTAACGGCTGGCAGGGTAAAGCACAGTACGTGTATATCACCCATGAAGATGGTCAAGCTAACCGTGGTATTGAAGGCGATAGTCATAAAGGCACTGACGACACGCCGATTTCAAACCCAACTATCTCTAACGTAACAATTCTTCCTGGTGCTGATATTGAAAATGCCAGTGGCGATAAAGGCGAAGGCATCATTCTTCGTGTTGCTACTCGTGCATCAATTCACAACCTATTGATTCAAGGTCGCAAAGGTGCAACTTCTGAGACTGAATCAGGTGAGTGTTTAGAACTAGACGGTACTTACGCAGGTCTTGTTACCAACGTTAACGATGAAACATTAGTGATGTCTCACTCTGTTATCGACTGTAACGAGCCATTCAAATACAGCTCTGACAACACAGATACAACCGATGCGGTAGACACGCAGGCCTGGTTCTTAGCTCAAACAGGTAACTCTGCTCAAGAAGTGACGTTAACTAATGGCATGCCTGCTGGCACTGACACTGTGTTATTGGGTACGGGTCTTGATATGAGTACGACTGACACCTTCTTCGAATCAACTGATTATATCGGTGCATTCGATGGCCAAACTGATTGGCGTGAAGGTTGGGCTTTTATTAAATAAAAGCGAGTAGTAAACCTTAGGCATCGGGGAGTGAGTACTCCTCGATGCTGCTTAAAGTCCGATTAGATAATCAAAATAGTTAGTTAAATTTACATTAATTGTCACCGGTGTATCACATCTTAGTGGCGCGACCTGAACTGTGTACAGGATTGAAAAACGTTATGAAAACCAAGCCGAGTTTTATCGCTAATAAGCTAAGCCTAGCTGTTGTTACTGCTATTTCTGCAGCTTCTCTTTTTGCAACACTACCAGCTTACTCGGAAGAGACACCAGCTTATGATCCTGGTGAAGATTTCCCTATTGAAGTCATTGCGGTAACGGGGCGTTTACGTAGCTCTGCCTCAGAAGCGATGGAAGAGCGCCGTGAGCAACCCGCCGTGGTTGATATTATGGGCGCAGACCAGATTTCTCGCACCGGAGATAGTGATGCCGCCGCCGCGCTTCGACGTGTTACCGGATTAACCCTGAAGGATGGCAAGTTCATTTATGTACGTGGTTTAGGTGAGCGCTATTCTAGTACATCATTAAATGGTGCGGTTGTACCATCGCCAGACCCTACCCGTAATGTGGTACCGCTGGATATGTTCCCAGCCTCTATCATTGAATCTTTATCAGTACAAAAATCCAGTTCAGCCAGCACGCCAGCTGCATTTGGCGGTGGTCATGTTGATATTCGTACTAAATCTATTCCTGCAGACTTTTTCTTTAAAGCGTCAATAGGTGGCCGTTATAACACTAATGATAGCGATGACACTTATACCTATAACGGTGGCGGCGATGATTGGACTGGCCAAGATGATGGCACTCGGGCAATGCCAAACAGCATTAACGAGGTGACCAATCAATATGGCGGAATTAGCCCCATTGATATTGTTACTGGTTCAAATGGCACAATTGATTTTGCCAGTGCTCAAGCCATTAACCGTGGTTTAGCCAATGATATGTATCGCGACATGACGGTATTTACTGAAAGTACGGACCCTGGAGTTCGCGGTAATATCGCCATTGGCGATCGCTGGGACTTAAGCGATGACATCATTTTCGGGATGATGGCAGCAGGCTCATATAAACAACAAGCTGAAAACTACACCAAGCGCGAAGTTGAGCTAGATGGTGATGAGAACAAGGTACAAATCGAAAACTCAAAAGACGTCATGGGCACCGATTCAATTGTACAAATGTCAGGCATGGTTAACTTAGGTTTAGAAATTGGTTACGACCATAAAATTCAAACCTTCTCGACTTATTTACGTGATACATCTGATGATGTTTCAGTGGCCATCGAAGAAACCATTGATACCATCGCCGAGCCTAATGCGTTGCAGGTTTATGATATTGCTTATGAAGAACGTAACCTTATCAGCAATCAAATTCAAGGTGAGCATTTCTTTGAATATCTGTGGGATTTAGAAGCCAACTGGATGTATTCAAACGCCAGTTCAAAGCGCTATGCACCGAGCGAATTATCTTACACTTACAATGTAATACTTGATGATGCTGATAGCATTACTAGCCGTAACTTAAATACCCAAGATGCGCCTAAATATGTTTATAGCCGCCTTGATGATAATACCGAAAACTACAAATTTGATTTAACCCTACCCTTTGAGTTTGGCATGAACGTGCTAAAAATCAGTGGTGGTTATGAGTACTTTGAACGTACCCGTGAAAGCTATGCCACGCGATTGGGCTTTGATGTCGGCTTAAGCCCAACAGACCCCAATGGCGATATTCTAGCGGGTGACTTTGACAATATATTTTCTGATGACAACATTGCCAATGACACGCTTGATTTAGAATTAAAAGACGCCTCAACCGACACCGAAGATTATGTCGCCGCTGAAATGATAGACGCCGGTTTTGTCAATTTTGATGTGGATTTTGATGATGTATGGCGCTTAACCGCAGGTGTGCGTTATGAAGATTTTCGCCGCGTGACATTGCCATTAACCCCAGATGGTGAGGTTTCAGATGAAGGTGGTCGTTACGATATTGAAGATTATGCTATCGCAGAAGACGGCTGGTTTCCTTCATTGGCATTAACCTGGAAATCATCAGATGAAAGCCAATGGCGCTTTGGCGCCAGTAAAACCTTGGTTCGCCCTGATTTACGTGAAGTGGCGCCAGTGCGGTTTCAAGACCCAATTACCGGTTTTGATTTCTTCGGTAACCCAGAACTTGAAAGCTCAGATATCTATAACCTAGATGTACGCTGGGAATACTACTCAGAAGATGGCGCAAACTTAAGTGTTGGTGGCTTTTATAAAGACGTTGCAGCACCCATAGAAGCGATTCAACGTATCTCAGAAGCGGGTCGTCAGCTTAAGTTTTACAACGCTGAGTCAGGTTATATCTACGGTATCGAAACTGAGTTTTTACATGACTTAGGCTTTATTGGCAGCAATGGTAGTGTTTGGGAAGACTTTTTCGTAGCGGGTAACTTAACCCTAAGTGACTCAGAAATTGAAATTGCCAGTAATGGTGAAATTGACCCAACCAATAATAAGCGCCGCATGACAGGCCATTCTGAGTGGGTTGCCAACATGCAGTTAAGCTTTGATTCGTCTAATGAGTCTCACAGTGCAACCTTAGTGTATAACGTGTTTGGTGAGCGTATTGCTTATGGTGGCCGTGGCGGTTTAGATGATGTGTACGAGCAACCCTTTCACAGCTTAGATTTTAGCTATAGCTTTTTACCTACTGAAAGCTTTGGGGTGAAATTTAAAGTGAAAAATATCCTAGGTGAAACCACCGAATACGACCAACAAGATGTGGTGGTATACGCGAAAGAGCCTGGCACAGAATTCACTCTGCAATTTGATTACCAGTATTAATACTGGAGATTAACAAGAGTGACAACAGGTACTGGTTTTTAGCATTTTTACCTCATCCTTTAAATGCTAAAAGCCAAGTGCACAGTGTGATATCTAGGTGTTTGGAACACGCCAATATCGCACGCTTCTTTATCAGTAAGCGTTATTTAAGACTACGTGACTTAACAAAGAAGTTGGCAGCTTTGCAAAAGGCTGTATGCAGTATGTAAAATAAGCTGTAAAAGTAACAGGCCACTTTCTTTTGGAACAAGAAAGTGGCCTTTTTATTGGCTAGCGCTATTAGTTATAAGCGCTGTGAGTTATAAAATTAGCTCGTTAGCTATGAGCCTTAATAGCAGATCATTCTTCACTGCTGTCGATCAGATTGCTAATCGCTTTTGATATCAGATCTTTTTTCATGCTAGTGCGAGCGACACCTTGTTCAAACCAAAAACTCATCGGCTGATCAAACCCAATACCATGCATGTAATTGTAAATCGCTTTACGCAGCCCTTCACCTAACATCTCATGATCAGTACCGGTAGGATCGCTAAAATCGACATCATTTTCAGCGAATAAAACTTCAGGGCGATCGCTAAGAGTAATACCAAATTTTTCTGGATTCATACCAACAGGGCTGTGGATCGTGGCCACAAAACGGTGCCAATAGGCAGACTGGAAACAACCTTGCTGCATCATCTGTCGCACCATTTCCAATGAATCTACCGTTTCTTGCTCGGTTTGAGTCGGAAAGCCATACATCAAATATGCGTGCACCATAATACCGGCATCGCTAAAGGCTTTAGTGACTTGGGCAACGCGCTCAACACTGACGCCTTTTTTCATCAGTTTCAATAAACGATCAGACGCCACTTCTAAGCCGCCACTGACCGCGATACAACCAGAGTCGGCTAGCAATTGACAGCGGGCTTGGCTAAAGGTTCTTTCAAAACGGATATTACCCCACCAACTGATCACCACGTTGCGCTCAATTAAGCGTTTTGCAAAGGCAAATAAGGTTTTTGGTGGCAGCGCTTCATCGACAAAATGGAACCCTGTTTGTCCGGTTTCTTCAATGAGTTGCTCAATGCGATCAACCAGAATATCAGCGCCAGCAGTATCGTAGCGATCGATATAGTCCAAACTGACATCACAAAAGCTACATTTACGCCAGTAACAGCCATGGGCGATGGTGAGCTTATTCCAGCGGCCATCACTCCAAATACGGTGCATTGGGTTGAGCATTTCACACAAAGACAGATATTCGCTCAATGGCAAGCCATCGTATATCGGAGCGCCGACTTCCACCTGCGGGATATCGTGGAGTTCTGGGTTTTCATTAAAGTGAACGTAAGGCTCGCCATTGTCATCTTCGGCAAGGAAGTAAGTTCGCACTAAATCATCGACTTCACGTTGGCCTTGAAAGTATTCCAGCAGGGTGATTAACGGGCGTTCGCCGTCATCAAGACAGATAAAGTCGATAAACTCAAATACCCGAGGATCTTTGAGTGCCCGTAGTTCGGTATTGATAAAACCACCGCCGATGATGATGGGGATCTCTGGATTAATGGCTTTACAGGTTTGGGCAATACGTAACGCGCCGAGCATATTACCGGGAAAAGGCACGGTTAAGGCTACAACGCTAGGTTGGGTTTCTTCTAAATAGTGCTCAACCAATTGCGCTAAAATTTCTGAGCTAAAGGTTGGCTCGTCCATCAAGGTATCGTAAAGGTTATCAAAGCTTGGATTAGCCGCAGCTAACTGCTCGCCATAGCGGCTCACTTCAAAGTAAGGATCAACCCCTTGAGTGATGACGCTGGAGAGATCGTTAATAAATAAGGTCGCGAGATATTTGGCTTTATCTTGAACGCCAAGATTACCAAAAGCGGCTTGCAGTACATCGCCTGATACCGCTTCCATTTGCGCAATGGCTTCAAATGCTGGGCCTTCAGGTAAAAATCGGCGCGAGTTGATCCGCAGTGCAAGACTGGGATCTTTACCCTGTAAAAACCGAATCGCGCTCTCAACAGTCAAATGATAACGATCAAATTCAGCCAGAAAATTATGAATAGCATCAGGTAATTCATCGTCTTCAAAGTGCTCGAAATTAGCTTCCACATGTTGACGAATAATGTCCAGCGCAGGCGCAGTCATCATTTCTAGGAAAAGCTCAATGGCAGGATCACGCTGCACTGCTTCATAGCCTCTCGTACGCAAAAAACCAGTCAAATAGGCTGTTGCCGGATAGGGCGTATTTAACTGGGTCATAGGTGGAGTCATTAGAAGAACGGTCATAGCCTGCCTTTAATAGTAAAACTTGAGTGCACTGAACTAAACTGATTGTCAGCCCGAGCTAGGTACAGAATGTGGCAATAATACAGTTGCCAAAAAATAAGCTGGGATTCTAACAAATGGCCAAGGGAAAAACCCGTAAATTAGCCAATTGAAGATTAATTTATCACTGTCTGTTTGTTTGTTTTTAGATCGAATTTAATCTCTTTCTAGCACAGTCTAGATTTAAATATTAGCAAGGCGGTTAAATATCACGCTAACTGTGTCATTATCAAATTTCGCATCTCAGCTAATGGATTAGGTTTGACACATGGCCGCAAAATGTCTAAATCAGTTTTTACGTCTCTGTTTATATTTAGTATTTGCCCTTGCTATTACGGCGTGTTCGGTCAAAACCGAGCAAGCTAACATTAGCCAAGTGGGCAATATTAGCCATAAAAAAATTGCTGAAGCCAGTGGCTTAGCTTACTCAAATATACACCATGATGTGCTGTGGCTGCACAATGATGGCGGCGATAGCGCCGCAGTGTATGCGATAAATTTATCCGGTGACGTGCTGGCGACGGTGAACATTGAAGGGGTAAAAAATATCGATTGGGAAGATATGAGCTCGTTTATTATCGATGGTAAAGCGTATCTGTTAATCGCCGATGTGGGTGATAATCGTGCCAATCGAAGTCAGTATTTTATTCATATCATTGCAGAGCCAGATGTCAGCAAACTTGAATTGGCCGCATCAATTAAGGTCACCCCGCTTGTGTCACTGGCATTTAATTACCCAGATGGTCCAAAGGATTGTGAGTCTGTTGCTGTTGATGTGGTTAACCAGCAAATTGTATTACTGAGTAAGCGGCACACCCCACAAACCCTATATCAATTGCCGTTACCGTTACAGTTAGCGCAATCACCGGCGTTATTGCCTTCAGAATTTCCTTCGCAATTACCTATGCCATTACCTAAGCAAGAAAGGGACACGCTAGTGGCAACACCTTTAGGGGCACCGCCGGCATTACCAGAATCATTCTCAGATTATTTCGGGAGTATACGCTTAGCACTTTTTGCCGGAAACTCGACAGCAATGAGCTTTTCAAAGGATGGCTTATCTGCGGTGGTGTTAACCTATGGCCATGCTTATTACTTTCAGCAGCAACAGCCTACAGGCGCTTTAACACTGTTATCAACCACGCCTACAATCATTGATTTTCCGACACTATTTCAAGCAGAAGCGGTGAGCTTTAATCACGATGCCAGCCGCTTTTATATCACCTCAGAGGGTAGCCCAGCGCCGATATATGAAGTGAATATCGCCGCTTTGTTGGCTAATTCTGATTACTCACTACTGAAATACTAACGACTGAGTAACTCGCTACTGAAAACTCACAGCTAAAATATCAGTATTTATTACTGATATTTGCCGCGTACTTCATCGATTAAGGTTTTCCACTGCGGGTATTTAGCAAAGCTTTGGGGTAAATCGCCCCAAGGTGATAACGCTTGGTTCATGGCATTTTCTGAGTGATCAGCGCCTTGGCTTAGTTGATATAAATAGTAAAAAGCCGAGGCGCGATAATTTAACGCACAATGGACTAAAATCGATTTATCGTTATTGCGCTCCATGATGCTAATAAACTGCGCTACATCTTCCATGGTGGGTTGCTGCCAGTCGACTTCAATGTTGTGGTAAACCATACCAGCATCTGTGACCAGTCTATCTTCAGCCGCTAAATAGTTTGAGTTGTCTTTGGGGATCAAATTGATCACCACCTCGACCCCTGAATGTTTAAGTGTCTGAAATTGCTCTGCTGTGGGCAAGCCTGCAGTGATCACCTGGCTGTTATTGAGCTTGATCGCTTTGATGTTATCAAGCTGACTAGGGTCAATTTGCGCCGCCGCAGGGTTGACTAAACTAACGCTTAATAAGCTGCTGGTTACTATTGTCATTAACGCTGCTCCGGTCATGCTGTTTTTAAAAGCCATTAGCGATCTTTTATATTGCATAAGCTGGCTGTTGAGGCGGTTTTTCATCAGTAATCCTTTTATTTGAGCAGTTACTTAAGAATGTCATCAATGGCGGCCAACTCTGCAGCACTAAAGTTGAGATTATCTAGCGCTGCCACCGAATCCACAACTTGTGCAGGCCGACTTGCACCAATCAAGCAACTGGTTACCGCATCATTGTTAAGGTTCCATGCGATCGCCATTTGCGCCAATGATTGCTCCCGTGTCAGGGCAAGGGCATTTAATGCCTGCACCTTGGCTATTTTCTCTGGAGTAACATCGTTATCAGCTAAATAAATTTGGTGAGCTTGGGCTGCGCGCGAGTCTTTGGGAATACCATTGAGGTATTTATCAGTGAGCACACCTTGAGCCAATGGGGAGAATACAATTGAGCCAACGCCTTGATCTTTTAATACATCAGTTAAGCCATCTTCAATCCAGCGATCAAACATATTGTAGCGTGGCTGGTGGATTAATAATGGCGTGCCCAGCTGTTTTAAGATACTGATAGCTTGCTGAGTTTCTGCTGGCTGATAGTTTGAAATGCCCACATACATCGCCCGGCCTGAGCGGACAATATAATCCAGCGCTTGCATGGTTTCTTCAATAGGAGTGTCAGGATCCATGCAGTGGTGATAAAAAATATCAAAGTAATCTAACCCAGTACGCTTAAGGCTTTGATCGCAACTGGCGATCAAATATTTTCTTGAGCCGCCAATACCATAAGGCCCTGGCCACATGTCGTAACCGGCTTTACTGGAAACGATCAGCTCATCTCGATATGGCTTAAAGTCTTGTTTGAAAATATCACCAAAGGTGGACTCAGCCGCGCCGTAATGGGGACCATAATTATTGGCTAAATCAAAGTGGGTAATACCGGCATCAAAAGCTGTTTGCAGGATGTTTCTCGCATTCGATTGGGGGTCTGATGCGCCAAAGTTTTGCCATAAGCCCAGAGAAATTTTTGGTAAGCGTATTCCGCTTTTACCACAACGGGCATAAGCCATTTTTTGATAACGATCTGAGTTAACTGTGTACTGAGGGTTTGGCTGGTGGGTAATCATTTATCATCCTACAAATGAGTTGTTACTAAATTGAATTAGCTTTGAATTTAAGGCGTGTTTTAAATATCTGTTTTAAATCTTTACTTCAAATCTACTGTACTAGAACAATTATAAGCATTGCCCAATATCGTCACTGAAGTGGTAAACGACTGCGGCTTAAGCAAATAAACCGTATTTGCCCCTAGCGTTAATGCTTCATTTCTCAGCTGATTAATCGCCCCTTGAGTTAAATCCTTATTCGAAATAAACAAGTAATCATACCAATGCCCTTGGGAGCCAATTATTGGCCCTTTTAGTTGGCAATCATCAAGCTGTTGTCCTTGCCATAAAATTTGCACATGTTCGCTTTGATAATGAGGGACGTTAATACAAGCCGTGAGTCCTATTGGCATGAGTATCATTAATAACCCCATTAATCTGGCACTGCGATTGACTGGATTCATATAGGCCTTAAAAATTTGCTGTTAATTACGCCATGTTCATATAGCAAGTCTATACTTAATCAGCAGCGTAGTAGAGTTAAAGTCAACTTACTTGGTTAAGCTTCGCTATGCAATCAGCATGTTGGCGTTCACTGTTTCATGAAAGAGTAAACATAGGGATATACACATGGGTAGCATCAATTTAGCCAATGAAACCGTGATTAAGTCTACTTTTGCTACTGCGCAAAACGGTGCCTTTAGCGGTGATGGACAACTATATTTGACTGAAACACGGTTATGTTTTGAAGCCTTTAATAAAATCTTTGAAATGGGTCCTTATGAGATAGACCTTGAGGATATTGTTAGTGTTGAAAAATGTTGGGGGACCGGTGGTGGAGTGTTACCCCTTACCGCAGATGCGATTAAAGTGGAACTTAAAAACCATCAGTCCTATAAATTTATGGTGGCTGACTCTGCTGAATGGCTGGAGCGATTGAATCGTTAACTCATTACCTTAAGCTATGTGAGAACCGCTTACTGATGAATTTAGGCTAATAAAAAGCTGAATCATTGATTCAGCTTTTTAGTTGGGCGACTCGCTATATTGCTAAAAACGCATATTAAGCGTTAGCAAATACATCTTGTAGCGATGGCACCACTTGCTTCTTACGGCTTAATACACCGTCTAGCCAGACTCGGCCTTCAACGGTTGCTTTACCGTAGGCTTTTTCAGTTAAGTCAGCGTCATCTGAAACCACTAACATTTCTGAGCCTTCTTTCATGATATCGGTTAGCAATAATAATACGCTGTGACGGTTACCTTCAGCTTTCAGCGCTGCGATATCAGCTTCTAAATCAGCTTTGATATCGTCAAATACTGATAAGTCGATAACTTCTAATTGACCGATACCCACTAGGTTACCGTTCATGTTGAAGTCTTTAAAATCACGCATGACTAAGTCACGTGCTGGCGTACCTTCAACAGCTGATTTAACTTTAAACATTTCCATGCCCACTGCTTTGAAGTCTTCAATACCGGCAATTTCAGCTAATGCTTCAACGCAGCGGATATCAGCAGTAGTACAGGTTGGAGATTTGAAAATCACAGTGTCACTTAAAATAGCGCACATCATGATGCCAGCAATGTTAGCTGGGATTTCTACTTGGTAGAAATCGTACATCATTTTAATCACTGTGTTACTACAACCTACTGGGCGGATCCAACACTCAAGCGGAGTAGAAGTGGTTAAGTCACCTAATTTATGGTGATCAACAATACCTACGATGGTTGCTTCGGCAATATCATCTGGTGCTTGAGTTAATTCAGAGTGATCAACGATATACACTTCTTCGCCAGCGTAGCTTGTTTTGTACTCTGGTGCTTCAAAACCAAATCTATCTAAGATATAGGCAGTCTCAGGTGAAAGTTCACCAAGACGGGCTGCAATAGCAGGCTCTTCAATTTGATTTTTTAAGTAAGCAAGTGCGATTGCACCGCAGATTGAATCTGAATCAGGGATCTTATGACCCACAACATACATTGCCATTTGGTACGCTCCTATAAATTTTCAGCGATTTTAACAAGAAATAACCGCCTGACCAATCTTTACCAATAAAAAAGCCCCAGAGAACGTCCTGAGGCGATTCTAATCAAGCAATATTCATCTTAAGTTGTCAGCTATTGACTAGTTATTTACTCAGTGGTCAATGCATTCACAATGGCTGTTAATTTAAAGCATAACCACCTTTAAGGTGGGCAATATTATCAAAGCCTAAACGCTGCATGGCTTGGGCGGCCACCATGGAGCGGCTACCACTGCGGCACACTAAAACCCACGGCTTGTGCTTTTGGTGTTGATGCTGCTGAATAAACTGCACTAAGCGGGTTAGTGGCACATTCTCACTGGTGCTACTGGTGGGTTGCAGCGCGTATTCATGGGGCTCACGAATATCGATGACGCTAACTTGCTGTGCTGATAAAGCGCTGCTTAAGCTCTCTGTGTTGTATTCGGTAATATTCACTTTAGCTGCAGCGTTAGCTGGCAATGCGCCGCAAAGAATTTCACTGCCAGACTCATCACACAACTGACTATCAAGCTGGGCTTTTAGGCTTTCAAATTGGCTTTGGCTTAATTGGCCATTTAAGGTGTTGGCCAGCAGTGCATTACGGCTAGATTCTGCTGCTAATGAGGTAGTGAACTCATTGTTATAGTCATGGCTGGCACAAATCAGGGTATTGTCACCGATAAGCTGATGCAGTCGCTTAAGGCTGGTAAACATGGCTTTAGCGCAGCTGCTGTCAAAGTTAGTTCTGCCGAGACTGCCCATTAAAATCGTGTCGCCAGCAAAGGCAAAGCGGCATTGCTGGCTAAGTGGTTTAGAGCTTAATACTGCCTTAGGTAATTCATCAGTCGATTTATTAGGTAATTCATTAGATAATTCATTAGATAATTCATTAGAAAATGGGTCACATAACAGCAAGCTAATACTGTCGGCGGTATGGCCTGGGGTGGCAACTTTCAGCAGTGCTTGATTGCCAATAGTGATGTACTCAAACAACTCGCCCGCTTGGGTGACGTTGCTGCAGTTTTGCGGCCAGCCTAAATGATCGCTTAATTGATCCGGCAAATGTTTGTCGGCAAGGTATTGGCGACTAGAGACATGATCGGCATGACCATGGGTGTCGATCACCGCCACTAATTCAAGTTGCTGACACTGCAATAGGGTATCTAAGCGTTCATTTAGTTCTGGCAGTGGATCGATGATGATTGCTTGCTTACTTTGTTGATCGGCATAAATCCAACTACAGCTCGGGCCTGAGCGTAATTGAACCAAACCATTTAATGGCTGTTTTTCGCTTATTTCACCACTGTCTAAAATCATACAGCTATGGGTTAATGCATTGGCGGCAGATTGAATTCTGATGCAGGCTTCATCCACCTGCGTTTGAGTCATGGCTGGGCCAAAAGACATTCTGATGGCTGATTCGCTTTGCCACTTGGGTAATCCCATGGCATCTAATACAAAGCTACGGGTGACTTTTGATGAACAAGCCGAGCCTGAGCTGACGCGAATATTGGCGGCATCAAATAAATCCATAATCTCTTTGCTACTAAAGCCTGCAATAGCAAAGTTGATGGTTGTTGGCACGCTATTGCTAAAACTGTGGTTAAACACTACGGCAGGAAAAGCACTTTTAAGGGTATCAATTAATTGTTGTTGATAAGCCCTTAAGGTGTCGACATCGGCAAACTGGCTTTTATTGGTTGATTGCGAGTTATTTAACAGCATATCGAAAATGACATTTATGGCTGCCATGCCCGGTAAGTTTTCAGTACCCGAGCGCAGGCCGCTTTCTTGGCCGCCGCCAGCAATAATCGGCGTAAATGGAGCACCTTCGCGGATATAAACAAAGCCAATGCCTTTAGGGGCATACAGTTTATGGCCGCTAAAAGGCGCGTAATCGATACTGGTGTTGGCTAAGTTTAATGCCGTTTTACCCAGTGCTTGGACACAATCAACTAACCAATAGATAGCTGGGTTGGCTTGGCGGATGATGCTATCAAGCTGAGTTAAGTCTTGGTAAACCCCTGTTTCGTTATTCACTGCCATGGTGCAAATCATTAATGCATTGGGCGCTTCTTTAGCAATAAATTCTTGATCAAGATTCCCCATATGATCAACGGGGATCGCTTTAATTTCAGCATTGATCTCAAGAATCGCATTCCAATGCTTTAAGGATTCTGGCACCGCTTTATGCTCGGTGGCGCCATATAACAAGCTGTATGTTTGATCTTGCTTGAGGCTAGTTTTAGCGGCTGCTTTAGCCGCGACTAAGGCTGAAATTATTGCGGTTTGGATCCCTTCTGTGGCGCCGCTGGTAAAAATTACGGTACCTGTGTCAGCGCCAATCACTTGTTTAGCTTTTACCCGAGTCTGCTCCATCAGGTTTTTGGCTTTAAGGCCGCTGATATGGCTACTACTTGGATTACCAAATAGGGTTTCCATGGTGGTTAATGCTGCCGTTGCAGCTTGGGGTAGCACAGGAGTTGTGGCATTAGCATCGAGATATATTTGGCTTAGTTCAGTGGCGCTTTTCATAGGGGCAAGACTCGCATGTTGATTAGTTGCTATATAGCTTTTAGTTATAACTAATTTCTTGCGGTTATATTAACAGCTTAATAACCACGATCAAGATCACATTTTTGCTTAGATTAAAAAATACAGCTATAAATTGTCATTTTAGTAAAGAGAGTTTTTAAATTGGTGTGGCGGCAACTTTGTATGGAACCAAAGGTCACTAGAGTGAACTAAGATTTGAAGTTGTTTTGTTATTGATTTTAAGAACGATAAAAAAAAAGGAACAAGGCGGTTAGCGCTTATTCCCTTTTTATTTGTGATGAGCAGACTAGGCTTAAGTTTTGCTTCAGATTTTGAAGCAGACGTAAACTCAACAGCTGACTGAAACTCAAACTCTCACTTTGATGACTACTTTTCTGACATCTTTGGCTGTATCACTGGTGCCGGGCATATGCATATCTTCAGGGAAGAAAATCGCAAACATACCCGCCTTTAAGGGTATAAAAGCCGCATTAGCTTTATTGGCTTCATAATCGTACTTACTGTAATCATGCTCATTGTGATAAGGCGCTAACGGCGCTTGATCTGCAAGTGGTAAATAGCCAAATTCTTCTTCACCGCTAACCACAAATTGCACATCAATATAACGCTGATGACTTTCAAAAGACTCAGTGTGTTTCGGTTTGGTTTGGTAATCATTGACGATAACAAATATATCTTTGCCTTCAATGGGGTAATTACCTAATTCATATTGGCTAAAATCAGTGGCTGCGAGGTGAGCAAGTGCAGTGGCTAATCTTGGGCTAATAGCATGATAAAGCTGATGATTTGCTAGGGTATCGACAATCATGATAAGTCTCTAAAAGTTAAGATAAGTCATTATCGCTTAATTTAGCATGCTGCACCATGACAGATATATTTATACAGGGCTGTGAAAATAATCAGCTTAGACAAAGCGGCGATCAGTTGGTTATGATGATAGTGCGGTTGACATGAATAGGATATCAAGTGGCAGCATTACGATTATTAGCAGGCAAAACGGCATTTGAACAAATTGAACAAAACGGCATACAGCAGTCGATGTTTACTCAATTGTTTGCAGCATCAGGTGGCCCCAAATGGATTGGCGTCGCAGGGCTCGATAAATACTTGTTCAGTGAGTTTTTTAGTGACAGGCAAGCACCACTTTATACCATGGGTGCTTCATCTGGAGCCTGGCGTTTAAGCTGTTTAGCGCAAAAGAATCCGTTAGAGGCCTATCATCGCTTTGAAGACTATTATATCGATCAGCGCTACGAGACTGTGCCTTCTCGTCAAGAGGTGACTGAGCAGGTAGAGCGAATTATTGCTGGCATATTAGGTGCTAATGGCGCCATGGATATAGTCAATAACCGTATTATTCAAAGTCATTTTGTGGTGTGTAAGGCCAAGCATTTAAATGCTGGGCGTTCCAAGGGAAAATTAGCAATGGGGCTGGCTGCTACTGCAGTGTCTAATGCTGTTAGCCGTCGCAGTTTAGCTTGGCACTTTGAAAGACTGGTATTTAGTCATCAGCAAGTTAAATCGCCTTTTTCACAATTATCCGATCTGCCCACCGAGCATGCTCAATTAACTCGCAGTAATATCAATCAAGTGCTGCTAGCCACTGGCTCTATTCCATTACTGCTCTCGCCAGTGACCCAAATCAATGGCGTTAGTGACGGTCATTATTACGATGGCGGCATTACTGATTATCACTTTGATATGCCTTTACCTGCCGCAGAAGGCTTAAGTTTATATCCGCACTTTTATCCTTACATGAGCCCTGGCTGGTTCGATAAATCACTAAAATGGCGCCGTGCTAAAAAGCATTATCATAATGCGCTGATCCTGGCGCCGACCCCAGATTTTATTGCTTCTTTGCCTTACCAGAAAATTCCTGATCGTGAAGACTTTAAAAAGCTTGATAGCGACAGTCGTATCGCTTATTGGCGCGAGTCAGTTAAGCGCAGTGAGCAACTGGCGATTGAGTTTGCCGGCATCATTGAAAACCAGTCGGTGATGAGTCATTTAGAGCGGCTTTAAGCTGCTTTATTGATTGTTCTTAACCTCCTATTTAAGGGTTATCTTAAGCGCTATCTGATCGCTTTTTGAAACTATTTCGTAAAACACCCTGTCTAATAATTAATCGCTTAAGTCTGCGTTATTTGTTAATTACAGCTATCATTAAAAAGAATGATAAGCGGATGGTGACTAGCAAATAAACTATCAAGCACTAAACTTAATTTGCTCATATCTGTGACAACTAGTTGATTATATAGGCTGAAGCGAGCTAGTTGTCATCGGCGATATAAATATGCTGCGCCTTGTGGTGTAAGCCCTAAATGAATATTTATCAGCATTTCTATGGTCTGGAGGCTGCTATGAAAACATTAGAAATGGCCTTGGTTATTCAAGAGGCGGTTATTCTTCCTGGCGGCCGCCAAGAGATCAGAGTGGTATCGCCAAATCAGCTGTTAATGGTTGCTAGTGTGCTGAAAGGAGACTACCGCTTAGCCTTAGCTGCGAGCAAAAGTAGCGGTAAAAGTAGCGGTAAAGGTAATAGCAGTCCGCCATGTTATAGCACAGCAACAGAGTGTGAGATTATCGACTTTCATCAACTCGACGATGACTCATTAAGTATTGTGATTGAAGGTCGCCAAAGGGTAAAAATTCTGTCTGCGGCGCAACTAAGGGATGGAAGTTGGATTGCGCGCACATTAGCCTGTCAAAATTGGCAAGATGAACCCATAGGCGAAAAGTTTGAAATTATTAGTGCCGCTTTAGAGCAATTTTATGAAGTAAACCCAGATTTATTGGAATTATATAATCAGGTGCATTTAGAAGATGCCACCTGGGTGAGCCAGCGTTGGTTAGAAGTGTTACCTATGTATAACAAGGATAAATTACAGCTTGTTGAGCAACCTAATTGCCACAAGACTATGGCTTTTGTGCTGCAGCTATTAAAGTCCCATGTAGATGCCTAAGTTACCGCTTTACAGCAATGACGAGCAAGTCGCTGTGATTGTATTTAACTCGCCAAGTTTGGGCTAACTGTGCTGGATTTTACTTCAAGTGGCTCGTTAACAGGAAAGCTTAGGTTCATTTATATTACTCATGTCCGTTATACTGACGGGATATGTAAGTCACTAATCATTGTAACTATGTCTTCTGATACCTCAGCTAGAGCTGCACAACCTTCTTATGTGGTGTTACCACAACTGACTCATCCTTCGAAAAATGCAGCTGCAAGTTCAACAGCGCCAAAAACCGTGGTGGAATTTTTAGTGTCGCATTTTGCGCAAATCCCACCGCAAGTGTGGTTAAAGCGGATTGAGGACGGCAAAGTGCATTGGGCAGATGGCAGCTTAATTACTGTCGATACTGCCTATAGACCTGCAACAAGGGTGTATTACTACCGAGAAGTGACAGCGGAAACCAAGATCCCTTTTGTGCAGAAAATTTTGCATCAAGATGAGCATTGTATGCTGGTGTTTAAACCACACTTTTTGCCAGTAACCCCCAGCGGAAACTTTGTTAATGAATGCTTAATCCATAGGCTCAGGATTGCCACCGGCATTGACACTATAACTCCTGCCCACCGCCTTGATAGGCCAACTGCAGGCGTCATGCTAATGACAGTTAACCCTGAGTCTAGGCATGCGTATCATGCTCTTTTTAGTGATGGCAAAATTACAAAGCAATATCAAGCGATTGCTAAGTTAACAGCGGCACTATTGGCACAATCCCAAGCGGGTGAATTAACCTTGCCAATACACTGGACGGTTAAAAATAGGATGGTGCGCTCAACCCCAAGCTTTTTAATGAAAGTGACCGAAGGTGAGCCCAATACCCATTCTGAAATTAGCCTTATTGCCATAAAAGGCGATAAAGGTTTATTTGAGCTGAGCCCGATAACCGGGAAAATGCATCAACTTAGGGTACACATGATGTCGTTGGGAATGCCGTTAGAAAACGATACTAATTATCCTACTTTAGCGCCAAAGAGTGCCGATGATTTTTCAAAACCGTTACGGTTAATTGCTAAATCACTGCAGTTTATTGACCCGATTAGCCATATTGAGCGTCAGCTGAGCTGCGAAGGCTATGAAGCTGAATTTGATCTTTAACTTGCTTGATTAAATGCTATATCAGCATGAGTCACGCGCAGCGATAACTGTTTAGTGCGCTGAATATATGAATTTTATGAGCTGTGACGAACGACTGTCGACCAATGACTCACTATTAGTGGTTTGTTTGAGCTTAGTCCGATTACAGGTAAAACTCATCAATTAAGAGTGCATATGCAAAGCATTGGTATGCCATTGCTTAACGACAGGTTTTACCCTGTGCTACAACCGAAAGGACCTGATAACTTTGCTAATCCACTAAAGTTATTGGCACAACGATTACAGTTTATTGATCCTATTACACAGCAAAGTAATGATTGGCGCTGTGATGAATTAAATTTCAATTAATATAGATATTTACACTACCGTAACAAACTCAGTCAGGTTATATTGTGACTAATTTATAGGATTTAGGTGCTGTCATGGAACGAATCACATATTGCCTGATTTTTTTAGTTGCATTACTTATCAGTGTTGGTTTACTGCGTGGTGTCGATCATTTATTGGCCAAGCAAGTCATTGCCCGTGACGCAGCAATTTTAACGGATAAGTTTGAGCACTTAATTAAAACCAGTGCGGCAGAATTAAATGAATTACCCGAAATCACTTTTGATTCGTTTGTGTGTAGCACTGAGGTAGAGGCGCAGTTAAAGCGCGCAGTATTTGATGCAAGCTTTATTCGTTGGATTGGCGTAACGAAAGGGCTAAATATATATTGTGAATCTAACGAGATTATTCGAGAACTTCACGATGTGAAACATCATCAAATTAGTGAAACCTATAGTTTAGGGATACTAGAGTCTGAAAGTGATCAGCATCTGGAATTAGTGCTTATTCGCAATATGGGGGATATTTTTTACGCCGCGAGCATACTCCCGTTAGAGCCGAGTTATTTTGTTCCGATGAGCTGCGAGAAATGTTTAGAATATCGATTATCGTTCGATTCGAGTCCTTTTTTAACATTTGGTTTTGAAAGCTTTGATGGTGATTATTACGTGAGTGAGGCGGTTAACTTAACCACTGACTATTTTGACGCAACCTTTGAATTATCAGGTAATCGTGAGTTTTATGAGCAATATACCTACTTTTCTTGGTGGATTGTTTTAATCATTGCCAGCATTTTGGCTTCTTGGGTCTCGTATATCGCCCGTTTATGGTTTAACCATAGTCAATCTGTTCATAGCCAAATTATTCAAGGGATTAAGCGGTCTGAGTTTATTCCTTTTTATCAGCCTATTGTCGATTCTCGCAGTCAAAAAGTCATTGGTGCAGAAGTGCTCATGCGTTGGCAACGGCAAGATGGCAGTTTAATGCCACCGAATCAGTTTATTCCTTACGCAGAAGCCAATGGCTTAATTGTTGATATGACCAAGGTATTGTTGGCGCATGTTTTTAATGATGTTAAGCAACTTGCGGTTACACGAGAACCATTATTTTTTAGCGTTAATATTGTGCCAGAGCATTTAGATAATGATGATTTGTATCAACTGCTAAAAGGCGTTGTTGAATCAGGCGAGTTGAAACAACATCGTATTTCATTAGAAATCACTGAGCGTCATCCTATTAGTGACTTAGTTGCTGCGCGTAAAATGTTAGATAAGTTTTATGCTATCGGCATAGATTTAAAATTAGATGATGCCGGCACGGGTTATGGGGGTTTTAGCTATGTGCAAAATTTAGGCATTAGTACCCTCAAAATTGACAAAATGTTTGTTGATACCATAGGTCATCAAGATAACTTTAATGCGAAAACCATTGAAGCCATTATTTCATTTGCGCAAAAATCCAATTTAAACATCATTGCAGAAGGTGTAGAAAGCCATGAGCAAGTGGCTTATTTAAGTGAGCATGGTGTTTACTCTATTCAAGGCTATGTGTTCTCTAAACCTTTATCATTTGATGATTTTTGTGCTGGTTACAGCCATTAACAGTGAATGATATTAGCGACCAGTGCTTATTTTAACGTATGTAGCCGCGAGTGAATCGCGGCTTTTTATTGTCAGTAATTTAATGGTTACATCTGGTAATGTTTGGCGTTTTATTGTGCTAAATGAAATGTAAATTGCATAAATATGGCTTAAATTGGAATGCTTTGTAGAGCGGGCTGACTATAAAAGCCGTTGCCGAGGCTGTTTAATTAATGATCATTGAGTGGGGAGGCTAAAGAGGTAAACTAAAATCGCTTACTCATTTTAATGACAGTAATGTTTAGATTTTGGAAATAACTTTACGTTGTCGAGCTAACGTAGTGAACTGACGTATTTGATAGGGGGTATATTGAGCAGAAAAAGCCTAAATGCGGCAGGTGTATTGCTGTTATCAGCGAGTTTAGCGCCGATTAGCGTAACAGCAGATCAAATTTATTTTAGCTTCGATAATGATATCGTTACCGGCTCAGATGGTGATTACTCCAATGGTTTTGTCATAGGTTGGCATGCAAAGCCAGAACACAATTTTTCAGCGGCAGCATCGGTCTTTCAATGGCAGTCTGCACTTTTATTCCCCCAACAAACACAGCAAGCACACCGTGGGGCTCAGTTATATAGCCGAATGTGGACCCCAATTGAAATCGCCTATGACTATCCACAATCAGAAGAAAGACCTTATGCAGGTCTATTGGAGTTAGAAAGCTATACCGGTGTGTTTAGCCCATCACTGGCACAAAAAAATTGGTTGTCTGTTGGTGTTATGGGACCTGCGTCAGGGGCTGAAATGCTGCAATCAGTGGTGCATAAAATTACCTCATCAACTAAACCGGGTGGCTGGGATTATCAAATAGAGAATCAGCTGACATTTCAACTTGCCTATGAAGTCGAAGCTTTACTCACTCGTCAGCAAGCATTTGAAAATAGTCAGTGGGATTTAAGCGCATTTAATCATTCGATGGCTGGGAATTTTCGTTCTCAATCGAGTGTCGGTCTCACCTTGCGTTGGGGTGATGACTTAGACCAAACCTTTGGCCAACTTTCAAGTCAGGCTGGTCACTTAGGAAATTATACTCATTCCGCTAACTCTGATGGTAGCTGGACGGCTTATGCAAGGGTGCAGGCTGGATATCGGTTTAATGATTTAACCATTGATGGTGATTTACCCTATGACTCATCGCTTGAAATCAAGCATGAACAAGCGCAAGCAAGTTTAGGGGTGATATGGGCATTTCCCACATGGTCTGTGAGTTGGAGCTTTGATTTTTATAGCAAAGAATATCAATCAGATGTCGATGACTGGCATGGCTATGGGGTGATTAGTTACACTAAAGTGCTTTAATTCTGGTTATAAAAAACGATGTTTAAAAGGCGCACCATGATTCATCATGGTGCGCCTTTTCAGTCTATTACAGAGTTATTATGACTAAAGTTTTTTAGACCTGATTGTGCATGTCATTTAATGCTTGATGTAGCAAATCATCGTCATTAGCCTGATTAGTATCACTTTGATCAGGTTGGTCATTTAAATCTGCCAATAACTCATCTTTATGCTGCTGATGGTTATCATCATCTAACGGGTTTTCAAAAGCGTCGACCTGATTGGCATCTAACATATCGGCATCAGGTGCCGCTAGTGTTTCCGCCACATTAGCTAAATCATTCACTACTGTTGCTTGTGGAGTTGGATTCATATCAGCATGACTAACGCCTACCATCTGTAGATAGTGATCAATAGGAGAACTCGCCCCGGACTGGTTAAGTGAATGAGCACCTTCGGGATGCTCGGGGCTGCTTTCATCATCAGCGCCAATATGCGCTAGCACCTCATCAAATGAAGGTTCATCTTCAGTGATGCTTGCGCTAAAAGTCATTATGTCGTCAGGTACGTCGTTCATGTCCGCTGCAGGTGGCGGAGCGGCAGATGTATCGGGTGTGATTGTCATGCCAACAAGGTGAGTAGAGGTTTGGTTATGACCACTGTGGCCATGAACATAAGTCACATCTACATTCACTTTGACATCAACATTGGACGCATGTGCATCATGATACACAACTTGAAATACGTCATGATGTTCTTCTGAAGTGGTTTGCCCTGCCCAATGGCTGCCGCCTGTCGCCTTATTACCGGCAGTCGGAGCTTGCCTATAAACATAGTCCACGTGGCCAGTTACGGGATCGATGCTTAAGGTACCGTATTGGCCTTGCAAACTGGTTGAAGTATGACCGTGGCCATCAGTGATTGCCCACCCAGCGCCAGATAAACTAGGGCTGAGCTGTTGTATTATTGGAGGTGCAACCAGATCGCCTGAGATATGTGAGCCAATGCTACCACTACCTGTTGGTGTGGGGGGGGTCTTAAAGCTCAAAGTGGGTACAGGGTTAGCGCTATCGCTAATAAACAGAGGGCTGTGTATTGATGCTAAATTACCCGCTAAATCTTGAACAGATGCGGTGACATCAACCGTTCCCCCTGGCAGCGCCTGAACCTCCGCTGCGGTTAATGAAGTGTGCCAAGCGCCTTGAGTTACCACGGCTTGATGCTGCTGACCCGCAATCGTTACTGTAACCGTTTGCCCATCTTCAACGCCAGATACTGTACCGGTTATATCAACCGCTTGCTGGTGTTCGCTGGCTTCAATGATATTGTCGCTAGTGATTGGGTTAACCCTAATGGCCGCGTTAGTATCGGTGCTGTAGTGATGATTATCCGTCGCAGTAGCGTTGTTTCCTGCTGTATCCGTTATGGTGACTGATGCGCTAATGTTGGTGTGGCTGCTCAGTTGATTGGCTGGGATGTCGATTGAGAATCTATGTTGTGCATCCACGGCGCCAGTGTAAGTGTGTGTGCCTAGTGTAAGGGTGATATTGTCGCCAACGCTGACTTCACTCCCCACAGTACCAGTGACTGGCACGCTGCCACTGAGCTCGGCCTGATTGAGCACGTCATCAGCAGTGATAGGGTCAAGGCTAATGTGTGGCGCTGCTACATTAGTGTCTAGCGTAAAATCAATACTGGTGGCTTTTGATGTGTGCCCAGCGTTGTCAGTTTGCCTTACCTGTAGCTGATTAAGTCCCTCGACAGGAGTAAATTGGCTGCTCCAATGGGCACCACCATCTGTGGAATACTCCACCTGCATTCCAGCGGTTTGACCTGAGATGCTAAGCGCCCCATCTTGAGTGATCAAGTCTGTGGCCGAGCTGCCGGTATCATGGGCCAGCGAGACTGCTAATGGCGCAATAATGATCGGGGCTTGGTAAGGGTCTATATGAATAGTTAAGTTGTTCTGACTATTGTCTGCATAATCACCATTCGTGTCTGTGACGCGGTAGATAAGATTAGGCACTTGCCCGCTAAATTGACTGTTTGGGGTAAAGGTGTAGTCGCCGTTGGCTGAAATTGCGATAACCCCAACACCAGTAATGTTATGAGTTTGCCCAGCTTGAACCGTTACATAGTGATGCGTTACTGGGTCTTGAAATTGCATATCATCAAGCACTAACTGTGCGCCATCATCAACATCCGTAGCCCCCTGCAGTAAGTTGCCTGTAACGGGGCCGTTATTCTGCTGAGAATGTGGGTTAAAACTGTGGATGATTGGACGATCACTGGTGCCTGTGACGACGACTTGAGCTTGCTGCTGCGATGTCTGCACATTGCTACCAGCTCCTTGTTGTAGCTCATACTTAATGTCAACTTTTAAGGCGATGCCGTTGGCCAAATGGTTGTAGCTATTGTGCGCCGGATCGACCTGTAATGTATGGCCGTCGCCGGCTAGCATAAAGCCATCGGGTACCTGATTAGTGTAATGAACACCGTCGGTCGAAAATTGCATGTGGCTTACAGTGCCACTGCTCAGTCCACCGAGTAAATCGAGAGATTTAACCGCGCCACCTTCATTAACGCTCACGCTTGGCGTGTCATCATGGCCATGAATTTGCACATTGATGGTGTGGCTAGCAGTGCCGTCCGGTGAGGTAAGGGTAAAGCTTTCGGTCACAACTTGCCCGGCAACCAAACCATTAGTGGTAGCGAGTGAATTGTCTAAGGTATAAGACCAATTGCCTTGCTGATCCATTGACAGATAACCATACTGCCCCGCTAACTGGCTGATTGTGGCAAACTGATTTTCGCCACTGTCGACATCTGTCAGTGTTAACTGCCCCGTCAGACGACTCGTTGCACCATCTTCGAAGATATCGACGTTCGATGATGCTTGTGACTGGCCATTGATCAGGGCTGCATCGTTCACCGCTGCGAGCGTGGTGCTAGCAGCTGTATGGGTCACACCACCGTGGGCATCCTTAACGTCATAGCTAAAATGGACATCGCCGTTATAGTCTTTTTCTGGGCTAAAGGTAAAGGTGCCATCGCCATTAATTAATATCGAACCATGGTCGGCCTGTAGGTTTTCAATGGATAATTTGCCAATATCGTTGTCATCGATATCAGTTGTGTTAGCCAGTAGCTGTGCTGGGGTGAGGACTATCTGGGTATCTTCTAAGCCATTCGCTAAACGTACTTCAGCTGATGCAACTGGGGCATCATTGGTGCCATGAACGGTCACTGTGATATCTTTTTTAGCACTGCCATCAATAGATTCAACGGTAAAGGTTTGCTGGAAGCTTTCCCCTGCGCCTAAATGTTGGACTTTATCATTGTCAATATCGTATGACCAATGGCCCTTTGCGTTGATATTGAACCGACCACCTTCGGCGGTGGTGATGGTTTGTGCAATAAAACCGGCTTGGTCGTGATCGGGGTCAATCACGTGTAACGTGCCGCCACTGCTGAGCTGATTAGTGGTATTGCCAAAGGAAGTGTGATCTTCGTAAACATGATTATTGAGGCTGGAGTAGGGCGTCACTGCAATTTTTGCTTGGTTATCTTCACCGGTCACCTTCACCATAATGGTGAGCTTTTGACCATCATTGGTTTCGATTTCGTAGGGGAGCTCCATCGACTCGCCAGCATGTAGGCTACCAATGAGATCGTCCGCATGACGATTGGTAACAGCTTCTAATCTGAATTGATAAGTGCCATTAGGCCAAACATCAAGGTGACCAGGCTCAACCCCTTGGCCTAAATACTTCCCGCTAAAAACAAACTGAGTGTTATCACCACTATCAGGGTCAATTAGCTGAAGCTGGCCTCTATAGAATTTAAATTCACTATCCAGCGCTTGTGTTTCAGTGAGCTGAATGACATTAGAAACCAGTGTGGCTTTATCATCTGTCCCGGCAATCGTAAGCGTGGCGGTTTGTTGCGTACTTCCACCATGGCCATCTTCTACTTGATAAGTGATAGCGAGTTGTTGCGACTGACCATTGGCCAAATGGTTAAATGCGGGATCAGTGGCATCAACAATTAACGTATGCCCATCAGTATCTAAGGTAATGCCCGTTGGAAGTTGGCTCGACTGAGGTTGACCATCGATGGCATATTCAAGGTGGCTGATGGTTAAAGCGTCGCCCTCTTTATCTGTGGCACCTATTAGCAGATTGAGGGTGTGATGATTATCGGCCCCCTCACTGACACTGTCTGTTAAAGGCGTCACATCAGGGTTGTCGTTAACCGCAGCCAAGTTGGTGGTTGCACTGGTGTGGGTCACACCACCGTGGGCATCCTTAACGTCATAGCTAAAATGGACATCGCCGTTATAGTCTTTTTCTGGCGTAAAGGTAAAGGTGCCATCGCCATTAATTAATATCGAACCATGGTCGGCGTGTAGGTTTTCAATGGTTAGTTTACCGGCGTCATTGGCATCCACATCGACTGTATTCGCTAATAGTTGCGCGGTGGTTAAGGTTTGGCGTGTATCTTCGCTGCCACTTTGTAGCACCACTTCAGATGAACAGTAAGGTCTGTCGTTACTGCCGTGAATGGTGATGACAATATCGTGTGTTGTACCATCTTTTGAGTGAACCGTAATAGTATCGGTTAGGCTTTGGCCTTCACCAAGCTGGTCAATTGCAGTGCCACGCGTTGTGGGCCTAGCACCTATACCTGATAGATGCCCAGCATCGGCATGGTAATGCCAGGTGCCATCGGTGAGTAAGATTAGATCGCCATAGGTGCCGTGATAGTCGTAACCATTGCTGCCTTGGCGTTCAAATCCTGACTCGCCTACATCGGGGTCTGTAATGGTCAGCTTGCCATCCGCATAGAGTGTTGTATTGCCAAGTGTGGCTATGCCTGAGTGAGCATAGTCAGGTGACATGTCGACACCCGCGCTGCTTTCGGTTATTGAACCAGTATCAACGCCAGCGATTTGGGCAGCATCGCCAACCGCCGAGAGCGTCGTTGATGCGCCAGTGTGGGTCACACCACCGTGGGCATCTTTGACGTCATAGCTAAAATGGACATCGCCGTTATAGTCTTTTTCTGGGCTAAAGGTGAAGGTGCCATCGCCATTGTTTAGAATGGAACCATGGTTGGCGTGTAGGTTTTCAATGGTTAGTTTACCGGCATCGTTTTTATCGACGTCCACGGTATTGGCAAGTAGTTGTGCTGTCGTCAGAGTTTGGCGGGTATCTTCGCTGCCACTTTGTAGTACGACCTCGGATGAGCAATAGGGGCGGTCATTACTGCCATGAATGGTGATGACAATATCGTGTGTTGTACCATCTTTTGAGTGGACTGTAATCGTATCGGTTAGGCTTTGGCCTTCACCAAGCTGGTCAATTGCAGTGCCACGCGTTGTGGGCCTAGCACCTATACCTGATAGATGCCCAGCATCGGCATGGTAATGCCAGGTGCCATCGGTGAGTAAGATTAGATCGCCATAGGTGCCGTGATAGTCGTAACCATTGCTGCCTTGGCGTTCAAATCCTGACTCGCCTACATCGGGGTCTGTAATGGTCAGCTTGCCATCCGCATAGAGTGTTGTATTGCCAAGTGTGGCTATGCCTGAGTGAGCATAGTCAGGTGACATGTCGACACCCGCGCTGTTTTCGGTTATTGAACCAGTATCAACGCCAGTGATAATTGCAGCATCACCCACTGCCGCGAGCGTGGTTGACGCACCTGTATGGGTGATACCGCCGTGGGCATCTTTGACATCGTAATTAAAATGCACCGAGCCGTTATAGTCTGTTTCAGGCGTAAAGGTGAAGCTACCATCGGCATTGTTCAAAATGGAGCCGTGGTCGGCATGCAGGTTTTCAATTGTGAGTAATCCAGCATCGTTTGTATCGACGTCCACGGTATTAGCCAGCAGTTGTGCGGTAGTCAGAGTTTGGCGGGTATCTTCGCTGCCATTTACAATCACAACTTCAGATGAACAGTAAGGGCGGTCATTATCACCATGAATGGTAATAACAATGTCGTGGGAAGTACCATCTTTTGATTGGATAGTGATTGTATCAGTTAATGTTTGTCCTTCTCCGAGTTTATCTATAGTAGAGCCAATAGTTGTTTTTCTATTGCCGACCCAATCTACGCTGCCAACCGTCACGTCATAATGCCAAGTTCCATCACTGTTTAACAATAAATGTCCATATTGTCCGTGGTATGAATTGTTCCAAGCACCGCCTTTAGAGTCAAACTGTGATTCACCAGTATCAGGGTCAACAATATCTAACTTGCCATCAGCGGTTAATGCAGCTTGTCCAAGTTTAGCCATACCAGGTTGTGCATAATCTGGTGACATATCGCCAAAACTGCCATGACCTTCATCAACGTCACCTGTTGAAATTCCAGTAATAACAGCTTTATCGTCAGTGCCATTGATGGTGACTGTGATCTGTTGCTCGGTGCCATCTATAGAATGAACGACTAAGGTATCAGTTACCGTTTCACCTGTTTTTAAACTTTGAATAGATGGTTGTGAATTATCAGCCGTATAAGTCCAGTGACCTAATTCATTTAACGCCAGTGAGCCAAATTGTCCTTGTTGTACTGTGGCTTGGAATTGATTTTGACCATTATCAACATCAGTAACGGTTAATGCGCCATCAACATGCAGTTGTCCTTGATGGACGTCTTTGTCTTCGGTTAATTGTGCTGAACTTGTACCGCCAATCACCGCTTTATCATCTGTGCCGTTAATGGTGACAGTGATTTTTTGTTCAGTGCCGTCAACACTATGAACAACTAGCGTATCGGTGAGCGACTCGCCAGTTTTCAGACCTCGAATCGCTGGCTGAGAATTATCAGCAGTGTAAGTCCAATAACCTAATTCATTTAAAGAAAGCGCACCAAATTGACCTTGTTGCACAGTGGCCTGGAATTGGTTTTGTCCTGTATCGACATCAGTAACAGTGAGGGCACCATCGACATGAAGTTGTCCTTGATGGACGTCTTTGTCTTCGGTTAATTGTGCGGTACTTGTTCCTGCAACCACGGCTTTATCATCAGTGCCATTAATGGTGACGGTAACTTTCTGCTCAGTGCCATCGACTGAATGAACTATGAGAGTATCCGTTAATGATTCGCCAGTTTTAAGGCCTTGAATGTTCGGCTGCGAGTTATCGGCGGCATAGGTCCAATGGCCTAAATTGTTAATCGATAACGTGCCGAACTGACCTTGTAGTGAGGTGGCGGTAAATTGGCTTTGACCTGCATCGAGGTCCGTTACCGTCAGCGCACCATCGACGCGAAGCTGTCCACCATGAACGTCTTTATCTTCAGTTAAGTTGGCGGTGGAGGTGCCCGCAATCAAGGCTTTGTCGTCAGTACCATTGATGGTGACTGTAATTTTTTGCTCAGTGCCATCAACCGAATGAACTAATACTGTATCGGTAACGGTTCCACCCGTTTTAAGACCTTGAATACTCGGCTGCGAGTTATCGGCGGTATAGGTCCAGTGACCTAATTCATTGATTGATAGAGTACCAAACTGACCTTGTAGTGAGGTGGCTTGGAATTGGTTTTGTCCTGAATCGACATCAGTAACGGTTAACGTCCCGTCAACGCGGAGTTGTCCACCGTGAACGTCTTTATCTTCAGTTAGCTGTGCTGTTGAAGTACCCGCAATCACCGCTTTATCATCTGTGCCGTTAATGGTGACAGTGATTTTTTTCTCAGTGCCGTCAACCGAGTGAACTAATACTGTATCAGTAACTGACTCACCTGTTTTTAAACCTTGAATGGCTGTCTGAGAGTTATCGGCGGTATAGGTCCAGTGACCTAATTCATTGATTGATAGAGTACCAAACTGACCTTGCTGAACACTCGCCAGGAATTGGTTTTGTCCTGAATCGACATCAGTAACAGTGAGTGCGCCATCGACATGCAGTTGTCCTTGATGGACGTCTTTATCTTCGGTTAATTGTGCTGAACTTGTACCACCAATGACCGCTTTATCATCAGTGCCGTTAATGGTCACAGTAACTTTTTGTTCAGTGCCATCAACAGAATGAACTAATAAAGTATCGGTTAGTGACTCGCCAGTTTTAAGACCTTGAATACTCGGCTGAGAGTTGTCAGCAATGTAAGTCCAATGGCCTAAATCGTTTATGGATAAGCTGCCGAATTGACCTTGTTGCACTGTGGCCTGGAATTGGTTTTGTCCTGAATCTACATCGGTTACTGTGAGTGCGCCATCGACATGCAGTTGTCCTTGATGGACGTCTTTATCTTCGGTTAATTGTGCGGTACTTGTTCCTGCAACCACGGCTTTATCATCAGTACCGTTAATAGTAACGGTAACTTTTTGTTCAGTGCCATCGACTGAATGAACTAATAAAGTATCGGTGAATGACTCGCCTGTTTTAAGGCCTTGAATCGCTGGTTGAGAATTATCAGCGGTATAGGTCCAATGGCCTAAACTGTTAATCGATAACGTGCCGAACTGACCTTGCAATGATGTCGCTGAAAACTGAGCTTGGCCGTTATCTAAATCGGTAACAGTGAGTGCACCATCTACTCGAAGCTGGCCAGAGTGAACATCTTGATCTTCGGTTAAACTGGCTGTTGATGTGCCACCAATAACCGCTTTATCATCAGTGCCGTTAATGGTCACAGTGATTTTTTGTTCAGTGCCATCGATGCTGTGAACGATTAAGGTATCAGTAACTGACTCACCGGTTTTTAAACCTTGAATGGCTGTTTGTGAGTTATCAGCAGTGTAGATCCAGTGACCTAACTCATTGATTGATAGAGTACCAAACTGACCTTGTAATGAGGTGGCGGTAAATTGGCTTTGACCTGCATCGAGGTCCGTTACCGTCAGCGCACCATCGACGCGAAGCTGCCCACCATGCACGTCTTTATCTTCAGTTAAGCTGGCGGTTGAGGTGCCCGCAATCAAGGCTTTATCATCAGTGCCGTTAATGGTCACAGTGATTTTTTGTTCTGTGCCATCAACCGAATGAACTAATACTGTATCAGTAACTGACTCACCTGTTTTTAAACCTTGAATGGCTGTTTGTGAGTTATCAGCGGTGTAGGTCCAGTGACCTAATTCATTGATTGATAGAGTACCAAACTGACCTTGTAGTGAGGTGGCTTG